>CAIQOG010000535.1 GCA_903873355.1 uncultured Bacteroidales bacterium | reverse complement strand
TATTGGACACCCTCGTTATAGTTTTAAATAATAATCTTTAGCAAGATTGATGAATTCGGCTGAATACTGATGTCGACTTTCCTCCACTACTAAATCAGAAACTTCTGTTTCTGATTTTTTCATTTTGAATTCGAGTAAAAACCTTTTTACTTCGCCATCCCGTTTGGGGTAAACATTCACTCTTTTTGAGCAAAACAATCCTTTTCTTTCGGCAAAACGAATACATTCAAGTCCTTCATTTACCGGTAATATCAGACAAATTATACCCGTTGGTGTCAGAATTCTCAACGCATTTTCAATAAGTTCAGCATGTGTGAGTGAATCAGTATGACGTGCTGTGGAGCGGCTTTCTAATGGAGCTTTCAGCGAATTAATGAAATAGGGTGGATTTGAAACAATCAGCTCATAAAGCTGATTTGTTGTTTTTGTAAAATCCTGAAAGGATTGTCCTAAAATATTGATACGATCACTCCACGGTGAATTTGCAACGTTCTCTTTCGCCTGATCAATTGCTCCGCTTTCTATGTCAATTCCTGTAATTATCGCATTACTTCGCTGTGCCAGCATTAGAGATATCAGTCCTGTTCCTGTACCAACATCGAGGATATTCTGAGCATCTTCCACTTGAGTCCATGCTCCGAGCAATACCCCGTCAATGCCTACTTTCATAGCGCATTTATCCTGATTTACACTGAATTGCTTAAAACTGAAATGTGAATTTGGCATATTTTTACCTGCGCCTGCTTCCTGACGGAGTTGGTTCTGTTCGTTGAGGAGTAAGAGTTGGTGGTGAAAGATGTGAACGTACGGATGAAGGCGGATTTGAAGTTCTGGGCTGACTTGTTTGGTCTGTTTGTGTCGTTCTTTTCACCGCCTGTGGTTGCTGATTGGTTTGTCCACCGGAAGTAGCTGTCGAAGTTCTGAATGAGCTACGAACAGGTGCATCTCCCTGAATCCTGACTGTAGTTGGATTTGATCTTAGATCAGAATTTGTTCTGAAGGCTGATGGATTAACGGATGGCTGAACACGAGTGTCCTTTGTCTGATCCGGTATAGTTCGTTCGTAACGTTTGGTTTGAAGCTTTTCGTTTTGCTCCTGACTCAAAACCTGTTGAATTTCAGCATTTTTATTCTTCATTCGTTCCATCGCTTCACTACGCTTGTTCGAAATCTGACGTTCACGGGCATAACGAAGATTAATCTCATAGATCTGTTTGGTCTGTTCGGGAGAAAGGTTTAGCTCCTGCTGAATTTTTTCTGTTTGTTTCGTGGCTTCCTGCTCAGGTGTGCGTTGCGGAATGGCTGTATTTTCCTGTCCGAAAGACGAAAATAAAGTCATAATTATTAAAAGCAATGTGAGAAGAAGTGGTTTCATCGAAAAATGGTTGAATAATCGAAGTAAGTGTAACAATGATTGTGCCAAATAAACCTTCGAAGTCGATAAAACCGTATTAATCAACTAAAAAATCACTTATTAAATCCCCGTAGTTTTATATTTGTCAGCATTTTCTTGGTGTGTAGCGAAAAATCACTTTTCATTATCCAGCCATAATATCCGGGGTCTTCTTCCAGCACTGTAACTACTTTTTTGCCTTTATGCTTACCAAAATTAATGACTTCTTCGCCTTTATCATTATAGATCATGCAACCCGCAAAATCCACATTGTTATTCTGAGTAGTGAATTTCGAAAGCGATTCCATATCGTTTTCCAACGCCTGATAACGATCGAGCTGAGCCTGAAGTACTTCATAAGTTGCCAATGTATCGGCTTCTGCTCCATGGGCTCCCTCCAAATCCTTCTCGCAATAAAACTTATATGCAGCCGACAATGTACGTTGTTCCATTTTGTGGAAAATAACCTGAACATCAATGAATTTACGTTTTGCAAAATCAATTTCTACTTCTGCGCGAAGCAGTTCCTCGGCCAGAAGCGGAATGTCAAAACGGTTGGAATTGTAACCGGCTAAATCACAACCTTCAATATCGCGGGCAATTTCTTTAGCCACCGATTTAAATGTAGGACAATCAGCCACGTCAGCATCGGTTATTCCATGAATATCGGAAGCACTTTTCGGGATAGGCATTCCGGGATTTATTCGTATGGATTTAGTCTCTTCCCTGCCGTTTGGCGATACTTTATGGTATGCAATTTCAACGATACGGTCAGTAACTATGTTGGTTCCTGTTGTTTCCAGATCAAAGAAAACTATGGGATTTTTGAGGTTTAGTTTCATATTTCATTAAGATTTT
>CAIQOG010000534.1 GCA_903873355.1 uncultured Bacteroidales bacterium | reverse complement strand
TCAGATTGCAGGAGGCTATTCAGACCTTGCCCGAAAAACAACGATTGGTGTTTAATATGAAATATTTTGATGATATAACCTACGACGAAATGGAAAAAATTCTTGGAACTTCGGTTGGAGCTCTGAAAGCTTCATATCATCATGCCGTGAAGAAAATTGAGAAGTTTTTTGAAGAATAACAAAATCAGTTTGTAGTCAATAATTTATAGTTAATAATACAGTCTGATTTAAACCAATTTGCAACAAATCAGTCAAATATAATATATGAAAACGGATAAAAACATATCAATTGAAGAAATAGGTAAAGAATTGCCATTCAGCGTTCCTGAAAACTATTTCAATGATTTTTCAGCCCGGATGGACAGGAAAATAGGCTACAGGAAACCGGTTTTAGCATTTATCAGACCATGGATGTATGCGGCTGCCGTATTTGTGGGAATAGCTGTTGTGGGTCAGGTATTTTACAATACAAACCGTCAGAAAAACCTAACAGCAGAGAACTACGAAACCTACGTGATGGCACAGGTTGATGAAGCAGCTGTAGTAGATTATTACGTTAATGAACCAACTAAATAACAATCAATCATAAATCAAACTCCATATGAAAACAATCAGATTAAAATTGCTTTTCCTTTCGGCGTTTTTCTGCCTTATTTTGTCGGCGCAGGAAAACAAAACTTTCCCAAAGGTGGAAGAAATGCATAATCGTAAATGGCAGTTTATTGTTGAAAAAGCAAAACTGACTCAGACTGAAGCTGATGCGGGACTTCCTGTATTTATGGAATATGAAAAAGCTTTATGGGCTTTCCATGGTAAAAATGGTGAATTCTTCCGTTTTAATAAGGATAAGTTGAAAGATCCCAATGTGAATTATTCCGAATTAAACGACCGTTATGTGGAAATGGGCATGACACAGGCTCAAATGTTCAAGAATTATCATCTGAAACTACGCAAAATATTAGCTCCGGAAACGCTTTTTCGCTACTATAAAGCCGAACGCGAATTCAAACGCGAACTTCTTAAGGATTTAAAAGATCATCCACTACGAGAGAAACGACCTCACAATCAGGTTACTGAATAAATTTCAGGCTTTTTGCCCTCAGGCGTTGGTCAGAAATAAAAAAAATACTATCTTTGCAGACCGAAAAACAAGGTTCGTTGGCCGAGTGGCTAGGCACCGGTCTGCAAAACCGATTACGGCGGTTCGAATCCGCCACGAACCTCAATGAAACCTTCTTAGCGCTGACATTTAATCCGGCAACTAAGAAGGTTTTTCTGTTTTTTCAATCGTTTGCGGTCATATTTCAGGAAGTTTTACAACTTTCAGATTTCATTGAAAATTCTATATTTAAATTTGTAACGAAATATTCATTACAAATACCATGAAACGAATATGACAAAACCACAACTTTTGACTAACAAGGTAATTATTGTATTTTGTCATCGAGTTCCATCTGACCTTAGACAAAGAATAAATATAAACAGATGAAAGTACACTTCAGCATTCATTTTAAAACAGAATGGGGTCAGACTCTGGTTCTGTTTTTACATACGTCCTCCAATACAACTCAAAGCTTAATGATGAGTTGCAACGACAAATCTGTCTGGTCGGCTGAAATAAATATAGAACCGAATTCGACAATTATTTCCTACCAATACTCAGTTCTAAATCCCGACAAAACTTCATTTTACGAGTACGGTGGAATTCGTCAGGTAAATATTACTGCTTCAACTGAAAAAGTACGGATTTTCGACAATTGGCGTGCATCTTACGGCGACAGTCCGTTTAAAAGCGCAGCTTTTTCAGATTGTTTTTTCAAACGCTCCGAAAATCCCAATTCTAATCAACAGAACGGCAATGTGGTTCTGACCATTAATTGTCCACAAATGGAACCTAACCGGCATTTTGCTGTTGTAGGCAATCAGGAAGCGCTTGGTAACTGGGATGTTTCACGAAAAATGAAACTCAATGATTCGGGTTATCCAATCTGGAGCATTGCTCTTGATGCCACCAAACTAAAATTTCCACTCGAATATAAATACCTGATTGTTGACACGGCTACCGATGAAGTGCTGGCGTGGGGCGGTGGTCCTAACCGCACATTGGCAAAAGCCGATCCGAAGCAACTCACCATTGTGAACGATGAACATTTTATCCGTACCATTAAGTCGTGGAAAGGTGCAGGAGTTGCTATTCCTGTATTTTCACTTCGTAGCGAAGAAAGTTTCGGAATTGGTGAATTCTTTGATTTAAAGAAAATGGTGGACTGGGCGAAACGCACCGGACAACATATTATTCAAACTTTGCCGATTAACGACACCATACTATACCATACTAATTACGATTCTTATCCCTATAATGCCGTTTCGGTGTATGCACTGCATCCCATTTACCTGAATCTGGACAATGTGGGGAAATTAAAAACAAAAAAGGAAAAAGATTATTTTGCAGCCATAAAACAGGAACTGAACACAAAAACATTTTCGGATTATCAGAACGTGATGAATGCGAAATGGGAATACTTCAAAACCGTTTATCCGTACGAAAGTAAGGCAGTTTTTGCAACTGTTGATTACAAAAATTTCTTCGAAGCTAATCGAGAATGGTTGATTCCATACGCTGTATTTTCCTATCTGCGCGATTTGTACGGAACACCGGAATTCAGCAAATGGCCGGAATTCAGTCGCTATAATAAATCAGAAATTGAAGATTTAGCATCCAAAGACAAACCACATTATCACGAAGTTGCCATTTTCTACTTTCTGCAATATCATCTGCATAAACAGTTGATTGAAGTGCATGATTATGCCCGTGCCAATGGTATTGCAATTAAAGGCGACATCCCGATTGGAGTTAGTCCGCGTAGCGTGGATGCATGGGTAGAACCAAATTTATTCAACACCAATTCACAGGCGGGAGCACCACCCGATGATTTCTCGGCTACCGGTCAGAACTGGGGTTTTCCTACTTACAATTGGGAAATGATGGAAAAAGACGGATACCTGTGGTGGCGTAAACGATTCCAAAAACTGGCTGAATATTTCGATGCTTATCGTATCGACCATATTTTGGGATTTTTCCGTATCTGGGAAATTCCAATAAATGATGTTTGGGGGCTGACCGGTAGTTTTAATCCGAGTATACCTTTTACCCGTCAGGAACTGGAAGCTAAAGGTTTGTGGTGGGATGAAAACCGCTTTCTGAAACCCTATCTTAAAGAACATGTACTCTATGCCACTTTCGGCAAATATACTGACGATGTGATTCGTGAGTATTTGCTGCAGGACGGCTGGCAGAATTACAAATTCAAGCCGGAATTCGACACACAGAAGAAAATCGAAGCACATTTTGCATCGCTGGGATATAATTTTGGAAACAAGGAAGTTTTGATTCGGGACGGCCTGTATATGCTTCACTGCGAAGTGCTTTTTGTTCGTGATGTTCGTCAGCCTGATAAATTTCATCCTCGCATCTCCATGCAAAGTTCAGCCACGTTCCGCGACCTGCCGGATGAAATGCGCCGCCTGCTCGACCGTATTTATGTTGACTATTTCTATCATCGACATACTGAATTCTGGAAGCAGCAAGCGTTGAAAAAACTTCCCGCACTGATATCGTCAACCAATATGCTGGTTTGCGGTGAGGATTTGGGGATGGTACCCGATTCTGTACCGGATGTGATGAATGCACTGGAGATTATCAGTCTGGAAATTCAGCGCATGCCAAAAAAACCAAATACCGAATTCGCTATGCCGGCGGATGCACCTTATCGCTCGGTTTGCACTACCGGAACGCATGACATGAATCCTTTGCGGGCCTGGTGGGAAGAAGATCATGCCATTTCGCAACGATTCTACAATCAGGTTCTCGGCATGCAGGGACCGGCACCCGTAGAATGTCAGACCTGGATAGTGGAACGCATTATTCAGCAGCATCTCGATTCAAAAGCCATGCTGATTATTCTGCCGTGGCAGGATTATATAGCCATCGATGCCGGACTGAAACACGAACACCCCTTTGCCGAACGTATCAACGTGCCAAGTAACCCGCGTAATTTCTGGTGCTACCGGATGCACATCACGTTGGAACAATTGCTCACTGAAGACCGGTTTAATGATAAAGTGAAGGAGATGATTTCGACCTCAGGTCGTTAGTTCATAGTTGACAGTTGATAATTAAATAAAAGGACAAAATACTGAATTAAATTCCCTGTAATGGGAAAAACAAATAACCGATTAACCAGTTAACCAATAACCTGACAATGAGCGATCAACGTTACAATTTGCGCGGTGTTTCTGCATCGAAAGAGGATGTGCATAATGCTATCAAAAATATTGACAAAGGATTATATCCGAATGCATTCTGCAAGATTATTCCAGATTTTTTGGGGAACGACCCCGATTACTGCAACATTATGCATGCCGATGGTGCCGGAACAAAATCGTCGCTGGCATACGTTTACTGGCGCGAAACAGGTGATATTTCGGTTTGGAAAGGTATTGCTCAGGATGCGCTGATTATGAATATCGACGACCTGCTTTGCGTGGGTGCGACCGATAATATTCTGCTCTCGTCGACCATTGGGCGTAACAAGAACCTGATTCCGGGTGAAATAATTTCGGCTATTATTAATGGAACAAACGACTTGGTAAATGAACTTGCCGAAATGGGCGTGAACATCTATCCTACCGGTGGAGAAACGGCCGACGTTGGCGATATTGTCCGCACCATTATTGTGGACAGCACCGTGACCTGCCGCATGAAACGCACAGACGTGATTGACAATGCCAATATCAAAGCCGGCGATGTGATAGTAGGACTTTCATCCTGCGGTCAGGCTACCTACGAAAAAGAATACAACGGCGGTATGGGCAGTAACGGTCTGACTTCGGCCCGCCACGATGTGTTTGCCAATTACTTAGCTGTGAAATACCCCGAAAGTTATAATCCCGAAATACCTCAGAACCTAGCTTACTCAGGTTCATGCAAATTGACCGACGAAATAGAGGGGCTGGGCATTGATGCAGGTAAACTGGTTCTCTCTCCTACCCGTACCTACGCGCCGGTGGTGAAAAAACTGCTGGCCGAACTTCGTCCGAACATTCATGGCATGGTGCATTGCTCCGGTGGCGCACAGACCAAAATTCTTCACTTTATTGATAACCTTAAAGTGATAAAAAACAACCTTTTCCCTGTTCCACCCCTGTTTCAACTGATACAGAAAGAATCGAAAACCGACTGGAAAGAGATGTACAAAGTGTTCAATATGGGTCACCGTCTTGAGGTTTATCTTCCTGCAGAATATGCTCAGCAGGTTATCGACATTTCCAAATCCTTCAACATCGATGCTCAGATTATAGGCCACTGCGAAGCTTCCGACAAAAAAGAACTGCTTATTGAAAGCGAGTTTGGGACGTTTGAATATTAATCTACATTACAATATAATTTTCTCAACCCCATACGCTTCATGCGTCGGGATTGCTTACTTTTAGTAGTTGTAACACGACTCGGAGTCGTACTATAACTTATAATATCATGATTATTTACCCGCATCCCGTTTTTTCTTTTTACTTTTGTGTTTGAATGATTTTAAACCACGAACCATGCGTTTCAAACAGATACTTTTCCTTCTCTTATTTCCACCAATCCTCTTATTTGCAGCCAAACCTGTCGAAAAGTTTGTGCAAAGTCCGCTGCTGGCAAATGCTAATATTAGTCTGCTGGTAAAAGACCTGAAAACCAACAAAACACTCTGTCAGTATCGTCCCGAAAACCTTGTTACACCTGCTTCCACGATGAAGCTGGTGACCACAGCCACCATTCTCGAACTTTTCGGACCTGATTTTCGGTTTGAAACCCGGCTGGAGATTGATGGCACTATCAGCCCCGACAGCACATTGAAAGGCAATTTATATATTTGTGGCGGCGGCGATCCAACCTTAGGTTCGGAGAAACTGGGCGAGAGAAACTTTCTACATAAATGGGTACAGGCAATAAAGCAAGCCGGCATAAACAAAATAACCGGACGCATATTGACGGACGAAACAATTTTCGAAACGCAGCTGCTGAATCCCAAATGGACATGGGAAGATATCGGGAACTACTATGCACCTGGCATTCATGGCATTTCGTACATGGATAATACCTACCGGATGGTTTTTCGCTCGGGTGCAATTGGCACCACCCCTGACATACTGCGGGTAGAACCTGAAATTGCCGGATTGAAAATGGAAAATCATCTGCAAAGCACTTCCACCGATCGCGATAAAGCTTATTTTTATGGTGCACCTTACGCGTTGGACCGCAGCGTGTACGGCGAAATTCCCGCCAACAAAGCTGAATTCACTGTGAAAGGCGACATACCCAATCCGGCGCAGCTGTTGGCACTTCACCTGCACAACAGACTGGCAGAAAGCGGTGTAAAAATTAATGATTCTGACACGGTTCAGTCTGTTTCAGCTAACAGAAAACTGATTTACAAATACCTTTCGCCGGCACTGAAAGATATTATCACCGAAACAAACGTGAAAAGCAACAATCATTTTGCCGAGTACCTGTTCAAACTGATAAGCACAAAAACTCATAGTGTGGGCAGCACCAATCAATCCCTTTACTTTATCCACAATTACTGGAAAACTCTGGGATTACCTATGAATCAACTGTATCAATATGACGGGTGCGGACTTACACCTGCGGACGCTGTATCAGCTAATTTCTTTGTGGATTTGCTCAGGTATATGAAAACGAAAAGCAGCTACTCAACCGAATTTTACAACAGCCTGCCTGTTTCGGGCGGAAGGGGAACGTTGTCCGATTTGTTAGTCAACACAAAACTGGAAGGAAAAGTCCACGCCAAAAGCGGAACTATCGACAACGTGAAATGCTATGCGGGCTATATCGAACTGAAAAACAAAACGCTGGTTTTTGCCATTATGGTAAATTATCCGAACGGTACAACGCACGAAGTAGAAAAGAAAATTGAAGAATTCTTGTTACAGATAACTGCCCCTAAATCCCCTAAAGGGGACTAAGAGAGAGAACCCCAAACCCCTAAAGGGGCTTAAGGAAGAGAATAATATGATTGTAGATAAAGAGATAGTAGACGAAACAAACTCAGTTCCCCTTCAGGGGTTAGGGGTTTTTTATACTCCTGAAACACCTTCCACCAACACTTTGCTTTGGGAAATGCTTCGCAGAGAGCCATTGGTTGAAGGTTTTGTGGTATATACTGATTTTCAATCAGCCGGAAAAGGGCAAACCGGAAATACATGGGAAGCGGAACAAGGAAAGAATCTGCTTTTCAGCATGCTGCTTTATCCACAGAAAATTCAGGCTGACGAATTGTTTCT
>CAIQOG010000533.1 GCA_903873355.1 uncultured Bacteroidales bacterium | reverse complement strand
TGATTTTCAATTGAATGAATTTCGAAATCAACATGAAATATGTTTACGATTAATCAATGGTTATATTGGTTTTCTTCAAAAACAAAAGGAAGTGTTCAAAACAAAACCAATAACCGATTCACTAATTAACCAATAACCAATTTTTAAATACAATGTGTGGAATTGCAATGGTCAGGCTTTTGAAGCCTCTTGAATTTTATCAGGAGAAATATGGCACCTGGCAGTATGGTTTACAGAAAATGTACCTGCTAATGGAAAAACAGCATAACCGTGGGCAGGAAGGTGCCGGACTGGCAACACTAAAACTGGATATGCCAGCGGGCGAAGAATATATCTGGCGCGAACGCGTGGAAGGGAAAAATGCTATTCAGGATATTTTTGCAACCATTAATAAAAAACTGTCTTCAATCTCTGAAGAGGTTTACCTTAGTGCAGAAAAATCGAAAACAGAATTACCATTTGCAGGTGAATTATATCTGGGACATTTGCGCTACAGTACCACCGGTCGAAGTGGTTTGTCGTATGTACACCCGTTTTTGCGCCGTCATAACTGGAAAAACCGTACCATGGTGCTTGCAGGGAATTTCAACCTGACTAATGTAGACGAATTGTTTGAAAATCTGACACTGAAAGGACAACATCCACGCGACAAAGGGGATACTTTCCTGATGCTCGAATCACTTGGTTTTCAATTGGACAGAGAAGTTCAGAAAGAATACGATGAAATAAAAAAACGATACACTAACGATATATCTATAACTCAAAAAATTGAGGAAAACCTTGACATAGCTTCATTTATACGTAAATCAGAGAAACTTTGGGATGGTGGTTATACCATTTGCGGAATGCTTGGTCATGGTGATTCGTTTGTCTTCCGCGATCCGAAAGGTATTCGTCCGGCTTTTTATTATGCAAATGACGAAATTATAGTTACCGCTTCCGAACGTCCTGTAATTCAAACGGCTATGAATGTGAAAGAGGAGGATGTGAAAGAACTGAATTTGGGCGAAGCTATGATAATCAAGAAGAATGGTACGATAAGTTTTGAAACGATTCGTACCGCTGCTTCTGAATTGGCCAAATGTTCCTTCGAGCGGATATATTTCTCTCGCGGTAGTGATGCCGAAATCTATCAGGAACGCAAGAAACTTGGTGAAATGCTTGCAGAGCCAATTCTGAAGGCCATTGACAACGACATGGAAAATACGGTTTTCTCGTTTATTCCCAATACAGCCGAAGTTGCATTTTTTGGAATGAAAGATGGTATTAAAACCGCTACCAATAAGCCAATTCGTGCTGAAAAAGTACTTATAAAAGATATTAAACTGCGAACTTTTATTTCGACCAACCACGAACGTAATGACCTGGCAACACACGTGTATGATATTACGTATGGTTCTATTCGCAGGGGGAAAGTTGATAATCTGGTGGCAATTGACGACTCTATTGTTCGTGGAACTACACTGAAACAGAGTATTCTCAAGATTCTGTACCGACTCGAACCAAAGAAAATTGTAATCGTTTCTTCTTCGCCGCAGGTACGTTATCCCGATTATTACGGAATTGATATGGCCAGTATGAGTGAGTTTTGTGCGTTCAGAGCAGCCATTGAATTATTGAAAGAATCAGGTCGTCAGCATATTATTGACGAAGTGTACCGGAAATCAAAGGAACAGGAAAATTTGCCGAAAGAACAGGTTGTGAATTATGTAAAGGAGATTTATAAACCATTTGCTCCCGAGGAAATTTCAGCCAAAATTGCTGAAATGCTTACACCGGCTAATGTTGATTGTCCCGTTCAGCTTGTTTATCAAACCATTGAAGGTTTGCATGTGGCCTGCCCGAATCACAAAGGCGATTGGTATTTTACCGGAAATTATCCAACACCGGGTGGTAACCGATTGGTGAACAAGGCGTTTATCAATTATTATGAGGGAAAAGACGGAATTTAAATTGAATTTTAATAGTATCGAAAAAAAACCTGACTCAGATTTGAATCAGGTTTTTTTAATGAATAACTGAAATACAAAACTAGACAGCATTTTATCTTCAGTTATTCTCAATAATCATTTTTCGTGCAATATGTTTGTGTTATTTGAATATCCGTTTGAATACCTAATTTTTTATAGATAAGATATCAGGGCTACGCCCCTGATATCATTTGAACCATTTCACGATAACACAGCTACGCTGCTTAATATCTTTAATAAAGGGGCGTTAGCCCTATAATCTTTGTAGAATATAATTCACGGGAGTTTCAAAGGAGCGTAGCTCTGTCATCTTTATGGTTGAAAATTTACAAACACAGATTACTAATATTGTGATAAAAAAATCCTTTTATAGTATTCATGATTAAACCATTTAGGTATACAAGCGGATACTCATTTTGTTTTATTTGGTAATAAATACTACTTTCGATGGACTAATACCGGTTGTAAAGCTGAATTTTAGCTTGCCGGTTGAATCGTAACAAAACATTTTTCCATTTGTAATGTAATCGGTTACACCCAAATAAATATCATTGTTTGTAGGGTCAGCTGCAATGCAATAGGGAGTTTTATTGATATCACTAATAAAATTGGCATTAAGTAGTTTCTCGTTTTTTACATCGTAGGTAGCTATTGTATTGTTCACAACCTGCCAGTTGGCATCGTACTCAAAATTATAAATATACGCAACATCGCCTGAAATGCTAAAGTTCTGAGCTTTCACATTAGTATCTGTAACCTTATCTGTTCCTGCCTCAATGCGTTGAAACTTGCCGGGAATATCGTAATAATTTCCTCTTGAAACCACATATACATCACCATTGGCATCTGCTTTTACAAGTACAGGATTCAAATTCACTTTTATTTTCTTACTTTCAATAAAAGTTGAAAGGTCGATTACAGAAACTGTACTATCGTTTATCATTGCCAATCCGCCCGAGTTTGCAACATATAACTTATTATTTGAAATTACACTTCCTTCAGGATTTGAACCAACTGCTATGCTCGTTCCCAGGGTTAAGCTGGTTGTGTCTAATTGTGTTACATGACCATCAAAAAGAACGATATACACCTTTCCATTAGCTGCCGACAAGGAGCGGGGCGAGGAAACTGTAATTTGTTTTTTGCTGATACCTGATTTAGCATCAAGCACTTCCAGCACGTTTGATCCTGAAACCGCAATATACAGATTCGAACCGTACTTTATCATGTCCTGCCCTGTATCACCCAACCCACGGTTGTTTTTTTCCATAAAAATATCAGACGATGGAAAAGAAGTTGAAAAATCATAATAGGTAACTGACGAGTTGTTTTTTCCATACTGACCTTCGTTTAGAACAAATACACCGGTACTGATAGTAGGAGTATCAATGTTTCCCTGTTTCGGGTCGCAGGAAGTGAAAAACGGAAGCGTGGCTGATGCAAGTAACAGCGCTGAGACTAATTTGGTTGTTTTCATAAAAATAAATGGTTGATTAATATATGTTTATTTGATTATTTGAGTTTATATAAGTTGGAATTTTATTGACCCCCAAACCCCCAACCGGGGGGCTTAAAGACGCAGTATCTTATATTTATATTCACCCGCAATTGTTCGTCAATTACGCTCTTTAGCCCCCGGTTGGGGGTTTGGGGCCTAAAATAAATTAATTGAAACTAAGAAAAAATAAATGATAACATAATTTATATAATGATTATTGTTTTCCTAAATTCATTCCAAGTGTAATTCTGAAATTTCGCCGCGGCATGGGATAAAACCTGATGACTTCATATTGCGTATTCAGCACATCTATCAGTTCTGCTTTTACATTCCATTGTTTATACTGTGTCGAAACAAAAAGGGAATGAACAGCATAAGCATCTAATTTATTCCTCAAATCTGTGGTTTGTCCCGACCACCTGATTCCCGAAAACAGCAGATTGTAACCGGCTTCCCATATACCGTGATGATACGAAACTGAGGCCGAACCTGAATGTTCGGGTGTATATTGAATTTGTTCACCAAAAGTTTCACTGTTGGGTGTTGCATCTTTTGCACTTAAAAAAGTGTAGCTTGTTTTTAATCGTAATTCATCTGATTTACCGACTTCTATAGTTGTATTTACACTCAAATCAATTCCCAGTGAATGCACTTTATCTTTATTTACAACACTCCAGTGAAACATATCTTTGGGCAAAGCAATAATTTTATCCGTAGTTTCGATATAATAGCCGTCCACCACCACTGCAAATTCAGCAACATGAGGGATTTCAGTTGTAAAAAAGGTAAGGCCAAGGTCGAACTGGCTGTTGTTTTCGGGATGAAGATTCGTGTTTCCAAAATCCTGATAATATAACTCGTTAAAGGTTGGCAGGCGATACATGTTTTTGTAGAAAGCCCTTATTCTTAATTCTTTATCATCGAGCAACTTATACGAAAAGCTTACGGTTGGTGACCATTTATAGCGTATCATTTTACTAAGGTTCGTTTTATCAGTGGCCCGTGTATAAAGTAAACTGGCCGATGCAGTCAGTTTATCATCAGTATATTTTAGTGCTGCATTTGCCATTGCGGTTTCGCGGGTAGGGAATGGAAATTGCTTAAAGCCAATATTCGAATCAATCAGCAAATCATTCATCCACCAATCGGTTGATAAGGCCACCGATAACGGAAATATAAACTTATACTGAAAATTCGAAGAAAGGTATATTTCCTTTTGGAGATAATTTGTCAGCAAGCCGTTGCTCGAAGCATAATTGGCATTTTGATCCGAGAATTTGTTGTATTCAACATTTATTTTGGCAAAATACTGATGTTGAAAACGTTCCGACACGCGGTTTTCGTAATGAAGTTGACTGAAAAAGCTTCTGTCCAGCAGTCGCTGCGACGATTCCACTTTGTTGTAAAATATAACGGCACCGGGCAAGCCACGTTCCGAACCAAAAAAGTTAGCTTTCAGAGTCATACTTTCAGCCGGTTTGAAGCGGTATTGAGCATTCATTTCTGTTCGTACAAACGCTACATCGGTATTTGTGCGGGTCAATTCTTCCGAAACGCTGCTTGTATTGCCATAATACTGAAGAAAGTTGTATTTTCCATCAGCCAGTGTGGCGTTGGCAGACAAATTGAAAGACCATTTTTCACCAATATTCTTTTCCAGAAAAACAACCGGATTTACAAATCCGAATGAACCGGCTTTACAACTTACAACTCCATCGAAATCACGGTTTTCATCTCCGTTCAGTAATTTAGTTTTAATCTGAAGCACCGAACCCGATGCAAATGAACGGGCTGTTTGAAAAATATCGTTGAGTTGACCATTGCTCAGAGATACTTCCGACACGCTTTCCAGAGTTAGCCGTCCCAAATCCACCTCACCCGACTGGATATTGCTCAACATTACACCGTCATAGCAAACTCCTGTATATTTAGCTCCCATCCCACGTAATGAAACGGTTTTTAGCCCGCCAATTCCACCATAATCCACAACATTAACGCCGGCAAAACTACGTGTAACATCCGAAATATTCAGGGCATTTAAGTGTTTGATTTCCTGTTCGGAGAAAACCTGAACCGGCATAGAGGCACGAGTTGTTTTGAGCATTTTTGCCTGAACAGTAGCTTCATTAAGTTGATGGGTTTGGACTGTGTCAACCGGAAAATCGACTGCCCAAACGGGCACGATACCGCAAGCGAATAATAAAATTAAAAAAAAGTAAGTTTTAGACACAGTGATAACTATTTGACGATGAAAAACCGTTCAAATAGCTCCCGAAATTGACCTAACAATGGCAAAACTGATGATTGTTTTTGCTGATGTTTCGTCGCTTTTTCCTCGAAAGCTTCTGAAAATTAATTCTCATTCTGGCAGGTCTTCTGACTTACTCCCGTTTTTGAACGCCTTCCCGATTTGGTTGAATGGTTTATTAGTTAATCTGTGATTCGTTTTTTCAAACTATCAACTGTCAACTATCAACTGTCAACTGAAATACCAGTGGCAAAAGTGTTGTTCAAAACGTTTTAAAGAGCTTACAGCAGCGGGACTGTACAGGATTTTCACCTGTTTCCCTTTTAATTCAGTCCACGAGGAATCGTGAACTAAAACCAAAAACTGAGGGCAAAAGTAATACAAATAATTCAAAAATAAAACCGATAGATGACATTAGTTTTCAACAATTGTCAACCGGAATGAACTTTAATTAGCAAAAAACAAATAGTGAAGTATAATTATATTACAAAAAACAAGAAAGGAACGCTGATAAACGCTAATTTAGCTGATTTAAACGGATAGAATTTTCGACAAGTTGAAAATGATTTTCAAAGAATTGTGCATTATCAGTCATGTTTACATGACTATAATCGGTTTTAAATCAGAATAATAATTATCCGAAATTATCCGCTTAATCTATGAAAATCCGCGTTCTGTTTTTTTGTCAAAGAAAGGTTTTTTGTTTGTTTATTTTCTGAGATGATTCAACCGGTTGAAAATATATTGAAAATGAATTTAGACGAGCAGTTCACGTAATCCTTTTGGATTCAGGATGGTATATTTCTTCTTATCGATGCTGATAATTCCATCCTGTACCATTTCCGACAAACTACGGGCTAATGAGGGGCGTGCAATGCCAAAAAAGTCGGCCAATTCAGTTTGATTACGGTTTAATGTGAAGGTAAGTCCGTGTTCTTTACTTTGTTCAAGCAGGAAATATGCTATTTTCCCCTTTATAGTTTTGATGGAAAGCAGTTGAAGTCGGTTGGTCAGAAACTGAATCCGGTTGGAATTATGAGTAATAAATTGCTTCATGAAATCAGGTTGTGAAGTCATCAACCGGATTACCTCATCTTTCGGAATTCGCAAAATTTCGGCTTCTTCAAGCGTGGTTACATCAACCGGAAAACTGTTATTGTCCGAAAAAAGAAAGGCGGGAGCAAGGGGGCGTGGAGCTTTAATGATCTCAATACCAAGCAGATTGCCATTCTCAGTTATCATTTCAGTCTTCACAGAACCCTGAATCAGTATATACAATGCATCGCAACTATCGCCCTGTCGAAAAATCAGTTCATTTTTCGGGTAGTTTTTAATGCTGTATTTCAAATCCGATGGAAACAATTCATTGTCTTCATTCAGATTCTCAAATCCGGTCCATTCGGGGTTGTTATTTGTCATATTTTTCTGAAAAATTTCTGGAGTGTAACATCGGTTACACTTCTAAACTTTTGGTAGTATTACTTTTGCAACATCAAAACAATTATGCTCTACAAAAGTACAAAAAAATGAACCAGTTTCAATATAAACCCTTATAGGTGTAGCCTCCAGATTACGTCATACTTAAAAGAAAG
>CAIQOG010000532.1 GCA_903873355.1 uncultured Bacteroidales bacterium | reverse complement strand
TTGCTCTACCAACTGAGCTACGAAGTCATTTTTTTAAAGAGATGCAAAGTTAATCAAAAAAACACTTTTCTGTTATAGTTTAAAAGAAAAATTCATTATTTTTTTGCTCTATTTGGTTGACAAACCACTACGGTAATATGAAAACAGGATTGGTGACGCTCCCTGACGCAAAGCAACCTGCATTCCTGTCGCATTTCAATCAGCACCTTAGTCATTGCCTGCACAGCGTCGTAATTGCTTTCTTTTTTATTGGTTCGAGTGTTGAAAAAATCTTTATACGAAATATCTATCGTGGTGCCATACATATGGGTAGAATGGTTTGCAGCATTGCCGTTGCGATGGTGCAGTCGGATTTGTTCTTCTTCGGTACGCAGCAACGATGTGATATGATACCTGAAATAATTTTTCTTCTTAGCCTCCATCTTTTTCTGAAAGCGGTATCCGATTTCGTTCAGCATATCAATAGCCTCGGGAATCAGATAGGGTTGTGAATGTGTCAGCGTTTTAAACTGATAAAAATTATTTTCGGTAACCTCAAAAAGAACAGATTTCCGTTTAAGAATTTCGATATTTGAAAACAATTCTTTGTCAGTCTTAAAAAATCTCTTTAAACCGTTTCTCTGAGCATGTTCCATTTGTACATCATTGATGTCGTTAAGCTTGCTGCTGGGTTTTATGGGTACATTTGCAAACCGTACATGATCACAGTCCGGCGTATAGGGTTTTATTCTTTCTAATATCGCCGGTTGTTGGTCGATAACTGTGTTTTGCTTTAATTCAGTCTTAACTTCAGGTGTAAACCTAGAAATAGATCCACTCTTTTTATTGTGAAAAAAAACTAGATAGGTTGAAATGAAAAGAAGTAATACAATCCACAGTAAGGGGTTTTTAAAAATAGATTTCTTTTTTTTTCGTCTTCTACTCCTTTTATTTCTCCCTGACGATGTGGTTCGGTATTGATACATATATATTGGTTTTCTAATTGCAAAGTTAAGCTTTTGAGGCATATTGCCAAATTTGTGTGTGAAAAAGTTATCAACAAAAGGAAGAAAATATTTCAATACAGTTGCATTTTATGGTGTACTTTGTTATAGTTGTAAAAATGAGGATTAATAATTCCAAAATTCAAAACAAATGGTTAACTTTGCACCTCAAAAATTAAAAAATATCACATGAAACCAACATTATTTGTACTTGCAGCAGGAATGGGAAGTCGCTATGGCGGATTAAAACAACTTGACGGATTAGGTCCTAACGGCGAAACCATCATGGATTATTCAATTTATGACGCAATTAAGGCCGGATTTGGGAAAATAGTATTTGTTATCAGACCCACTTTCGAAAAAGATTTCAGAGAAGTGGTGATTAATAAATACAAAAAACTTATTGAAACTGACATCGTTTTTCAGGAAATTACGAATGTGCCTGAAGGATTTACTTACAACAAAGAACGTGAAAAACCCTGGGGAACAAACCATGCGGTTTTGATGGGTAAAGATGCTATCAAAGAGCCATTTGCTGTTATAAATGCTGATGACTTTTATGGTCAGGAATCGTTTGCTGTGCTGGCTGATTTTCTGCGCAGCGTGGAAGGAAAGAAAAATGAATATTGCATGGTTGGATATCGTGTCGGAAATACCTTATCTGAAAGTGGTGCGGTGAGTCGTGGTGTTTGTGTGGTTGATGAAAATCAGTTGCTCATGAACGTTGTGGAACGTACGCATATCGAAGAAAAGGGCGGTACAATTATTTATCTTGATGAAAATGGTGAAGAAGTGTCGTTGTTGGCAACTACCCCGGTTTCGATGAATATGTGGGGTTTTACTCCTGATTATTTCGATTATTCGATGGATTATTTCAAGGAATTCCTGAAAGAAAATGGTGATAAACTGAAATCTGAGTTTTATATACCATTGGCAGTAAATAACCTGATTGTTGAGAAAAAAGTAACCTGCAAAGTGTTGGATACTCCTTCAAAATGGTTTGGGGTAACTTATGCAGAAGATCGGCCGCAGGTAGTTCTCAAAATTAATGAACTCATTCGTAAAGGTACATATCCCGAAAAATTATACAAATAAGACATGGCAAAAATATTAGTAACCGGTGGTACAGGCTATATTGGTTCGCACACTACGGTCGAATTAATCAACAAAGGACATGAAGTTGTTATTGTAGATAATTTGTCGAATTCAAATATTGATGTTCTGAACGGTATCGAAAAAATAACCGGAGTTCGTCCGGCATTTGAAAATATTGATTGTGTGGATTATGTAAGTCTGGACAGAATGTTCGAGAAACACAAGAATATTGAAGCAATTATACATTTTGCTGCCAGTAAAGCGGTGGGTGAATCTGTTGAAAAACCATTAATGTATTACCGTAATAATCTGGTCTCGTTGATTAATTTACTTCAGTTGATGCCTATTCATAAGGTAAACAATTTTGTATTTTCGTCGTCTTGTACAGTTTATGGTCAGCCTGATGTTTTACCGGTAACTGAAAATGCACCGATAAAGCCAGCTACTTCGCCATACGGAAATACAAAGCAGGTTGGAGAAGAAATTATTCGTGATACGATTTATGCAAATTCAGGTTTGCAAAGTATTATTCTTCGTTATTTTAATCCGATTGGAGCACATGCTTCAGCCGAAATAGGTGAATTACCTACCGGTGTGCCAAATAATTTACTGCCTTTTGTAACACAGACTGCTATTGGTATTCGTAAGCAATTAATGGTTTTTGGGAATGATTATAATACTCCTGATGGCTCATGTGTGCGTGATTACATCCATGTTGTGGATTTGGCAAAAGCTCATGTTATTGCTGTTGAACGTATGCTTGGGAAACAAACACGGAGTAATGTTGAGACCTTTAATTTAGGAACCGGACGTGGTTTATCTGTGCTTGAAATCATTGATATTTTCGAAAAAGTGACTAATGTGAAAGTGCCATTTAAAATTGTAGGCAGGAGAGAGGGCGATACTGAAAAAGTATGGGCTGATCCAACTATTGCCAACGATGTATTAGGCTGGAAAGCCCTGGAAACAGTAGAAGAAACCTTACGAAGTGCCTGGGCATGGGAACAAAACCTCGCTCAACGAACTAACGCAGAGTAAAACCAACCAATAAATTTTTAATGAACAATTAATAAGTCTGAATCTCAGTGCTGTTAATTGTTCATTCTTTTTATATTGCATACAAACTATAAATTACCGACTATTAACTACTAACTATAAACTATCATGTTGTATCCTTTAAAATTCAGTCCAATTCTCAAAGATAAAATCTGGGGAGGAACCAAATTAGAAAAACTTTTCGGAAAACCCGCTTCGAGCGACAAATTAGGCGAAAGCTGGGAATTATCAGGCTATGAAGGCGATGAATCTGTCGTGATAAATGGTTTATTGGCTGGAAATAATCTCGTTGAACTGATTGAAATTTACATGGGCGATCTGGTAGGCGATAAAATTTATGATGCTTTTGGTTTGTCATTTCCCTTGTTATTCAAATTGATTGATGCTAACGAAAACCTCTCCATTCAGGTTCATCCGGGCGATGAAGTGGCAGCGGAACGACACAATTCCTATGGTAAAACTGAAATGTGGTATGTAGTTGATGCCGATCCGGGAGCTGAACTGATAATTGGATTTACAAAAGATTGTACACCCGATGAATATGTAGAAGCTTTGGATGCCGGTGAAGTAGAAAGTCTATTGCAGAAAGTTCCCGTAAAAAAAGGTGATGTGCTTTTTATTCCTGCAGGTTTGGTTCATGCAATAGGTAAGGGTGTAGTTGTTGCCGAAATTCAGCAGAGCAGTGATATTACTTACCGTATATACGACTATAAACGGGTGGATGATAAGGGTAATGAACGTGAATTGCACACCGAACAGGCGCTGGATGTAATTGATTTCTCTGCTGCAAAAGAACCAAAAACTCCATATCTGGCGGTTTTAAATGAAATCACTCCGTTAATCGATTGTGATTATTTTACCACCAACCTGATTAAGTTCGATGATGCTGTTACCCGTAACTATGGTGAATTAGACTCATTTGTTTCCTATATGTGTCTCGAGGGAAATATGATTATTGAATACAATAATGAGAAAACAATTGTAAATAAGGGAGATACTGTGCTTATTCCGGCTATTATAAATGAACTGGCACTTATTCCGGAAACTAGTGTGACTTTGCTTGAAGTGTATATTTCGTAAAGGAAAAACCGATAGCCCTAATTCCGAGTTTGTGAATTACAATATTCTAATGATAAGTGATTAAGAAATATCCTGAATGAGGTAATCGATTATTCTCATTTTAGGTTCAAACGGTGCAAGTTCGTTCAATCCCATTGATTTTATTGCTGTTATGAGTTTCACTTCGTCTGATACATTGGTTGGTTGATGCATTTTTTGTAAATAATAATTTCCGGCATCAAGTAAAGCCTGCAATGGAATAGTTCCAATCAGTTCAGAACCTGTAACCTGAACTCCATGTGCTAAAGCACGCTCGCAAGCCAGTTCGAATACCTGATGAATTGAAGCTGTATTTATATTCGTGATATTGAACGATAACTGTGCAATTCCGTATTCCTCTATATACCAACCTATACCTTTTACACTTTTCAGTAAACCGGGTTCATAAATAAGATTGCCATTGTTGTCCTTTATTACTTCTCCTGTGTTTAGGTCACCTTCTCTTTTAATACGACCTTTTTCGCGGATTTCAGAAGCAATTATATTGGCAATATGGGTGGAATTAGTATTCAGATTTACATTGTAGGCAATCAGAAAATTTCTCGCACCGACTACTGTTGCACCGGTTTTCCTGACATGTTCATTGAATTCATCCGGACCGAAATCTGGTTTCCATTCGGGATTTGCAAGTTTTTGAGACAAACCTTCGTATTCACCTGCGCGGCAATTTGCCAGATTACGCCTTTTATCTTCGGTGGCAGCAAACTCGTAAAAGTAACCCGGAATATTCAACTCTTCACCAATGCGTTTGCCTAAGTTGGTGGCATATTCAACCGTTTCTTCCATGCTTACACCTTTGACCGGAATCAGCGGTAAAACATCTGTTGCACCTATACGTGGATGTTTCCCTTTTTGTTTACTCATATCGATGAGTTCAGCTGCTTTTTTCACTGCCAGAAAAGCCGCTTCACAGACTACTTCCGGTTCTCCGACAAATGTTATCACTGTGCGGTTGGTATCTTTTCCGGGGTCTGTATTAATTACTTTTACATTACCAACTGATCTGATTTCATGAAGAATCTGATTGATTATCGCCATGTCATTCCCTTCACTGAAATTGGGTACACATTCAATAATTTTATCCATAATATTCGAATGTTCAGGTGAGGTTGAGAGAGAAATCAGAAAATAAATATAGGAGAACTACTTTGATTAAACAACATCTTTAAACCGTTGAAAAACAATTATATTCTCAAACCCTTCTGAAGTTTTAATCCAGTTTTTCAGAATGCCATTCGTTTCATATTTTTCTTTTTCGAACATGGTTCGACTGGCAGTATTCGTTTCTGCAATATGGCAATATAACTGGTTTATTTTGAGGAAATTGAACACATAATCTTCGGTAATATGTAGGGCGGCCTTGGCAAAACCTTGTCCCTGAAATTCGGGATCAACATATAAGCCGAGTGCAATGCGGCTATTGTGGATGTCGAAATCGAACAAATCAACTGTTCCAACAGTTTTATTTGTTTTTTTACAAACCATCATTAGCCGTAGTTGTTGAGATTCGTAAATATTTTTTTCGGAATTTACAATGTATTGTTTGATTAAATAATTGGAGTATGGTTGACGTGTATTCCCGACAGCCCATAGTTGAGGATTGTTTTCCCATGCATATAACCGGTCAAGATCTTCCGGTTCAACAGCACGTAGTTTTAGTATTTCATTTTCGAGCAACATGTTGAATTACAATATGCCGATTAACCTCCTAACAAGGATTTCAGGAAACTTCTTTTGGGAATTTGTATTTCCTGATCAATTTCATTCGAAATGGGTTGAAGATATCTGCCGCTTCTAATCATTCGATAAATCACCCCCCAGTCGGGCAAACCACCAAGATTTCGGTCATCAATAAATAAATCGGCTTTGAGTTTGCGTGATTCCGGACTTTCAACAGATTCTTCGGGGTAGTTTTTGTTTACAGCATAAAACTCCAACCCCCGCTCTTTACAGTATTGCACGGCTTCTTCTAATTCTGCACCTTCACGAACAGTCCATAAGACTAATAAATATTCAGGGTATTGTTGAAGTCTTCTAAGTGTGTCTATTGCAAACGGAATCTCCCTTCCTATTTTGGGATACTCGTGAGTTACAATTGTTCCATCAAAATCTACTGCAATTAGCATATCATATTAATTTGTTAATTACTTTAATCTTCTAATTTTAAATCATTTATCATTTTTGCTTCTGTAGGTTTACAGAAAAATAACAGAATGATTGCTGAAATACCTGCACAAAATATGAGTGAAACATCGGTACGTAAAAGGAAAAATACAATAATGCTGCCGATTAAACTTGTACCAATAAGTATTAGTCTTAAAATAGCTGCTTTCTTATAGGTCTGAAATTTATTTGTTTCATCTTCAATTTCAATACATTTTTTTGTTTGGCGGGAGAAAGTACTCAGGCCAAACGGAATTGAAATCATCAGATAAATGATTATTATGCTTTTTAGTGCAATACCTAAAGTGCTATTCATTGGAATTGGGTCGAAGTTATTCATTGTGAGCACATAACCAATTACTGTTGTAAGTATGGTGGCAGTGTAGATGTAATAATAAACCTGAGATATTTGTTTGAGAGTTCTGTCCATAATCATATTTTGACTGTTTCTTTGTAAGCTAATAGTTGTTCCGTAGAGAATTATTTAAATGAATTGGAAAACTCAACACGATTCAGAATAGAACGTCCCAGTGTTATTTCATCGGTATATTCCAACTCATCACCAATGGCAATTCCACGTGCAATGGTGGTGACTTTTACATCCAATGCTGATAATTTGCGGAAAATATAGAAATTTGTTGTGTCGCCTTCCATGGTGGTGCTTAATGCCAGTATAACTTCCTTAATTCCATCATTTTGAACGCGTTGAACCAAACTTTCAATTTCCAGGTCGGTTGGCCCGATGCCTTCCATAGGCGATATTATTCCACCTAAAACATGATAAACACCTTTGTATTGTTGAGTGTTTTCAATTGTCATTACATCCTTGATGTTTTCAACCACACAAACCGTTTCATGATCGCGTGAACCATTTCCGCAAATCTGGCAAACTTCAGTATCTGAAATATTATGACATTCTGAACAATAAATTACTTCTTTCCGTAAACTAATAAATGAATTTCCAAAAATTTCAACGTCACTTTCCGGTTGTTTTAGTAAATGAAGAACCAATCTCAGCGCTGTTTTCTGACCGATTCCGGGTAATTTGGCTAGTTCGTTAACTGCGTTTTCGAGCAGTATGGATGAAAATTGTTGTTGACTCATTACTTTTTTAGTTGACAATTGACAATTGACGGTGGTCAATTGCAGGAAATAGTGAAAAGTTGTCACACTTTTTTTATCGATTGCAAAAATACAAAAAAAAACGTTTCAAAACTATTTTAGAAGGAAGCATTTTAC
>CAIQOG010000531.1 GCA_903873355.1 uncultured Bacteroidales bacterium | reverse complement strand
GTAAAAGAGTTTTGTTCAATCCCAATAAAATTCAGGAGATAAACTATACTGCCGGTTGCCACAGTTGCAATCCCGTTGGTGAAGTGAACTATTATAGCGGTAATCAGATATTTATGTTCCATTTTAAATATCTTTCATTGGATTATATATTAAAAAGGCACGAAGAATACAACAAAAGACTGTCAGAATTAAATAAAAAAAACGGCTGGGGAAAACATTATTCCGATAAAAATAAGCGTAAGGTTATTGATGTTTTTAAAATGTTGATGAAAAAGAAAGTAAATATAAATAAAGGTCTGAAAAATGGGACATTATAAACAAAATAAGTTCAATTATAAAAATTTATTGCTTACATTCCTTCCCTCTAATATATTACTGTTGAACCAAAACAGCTTAAAAGCGTTTTAATTCGCAAAAACATCTATGCAATCCCAGCCATATCAATTAACCGATTTTCTGCCTACCACCAAAAAAGAACTTGAGATTCGGGGTTGGGATGAGGTGGATGTGGTATTCTTTACCGGTGACGCTTATATTGATCATCCAGCTTTTGGTTCGGCGGTAATTGGGCGTATGCTCGAAGCTCAGGGTTTGAAGGTGGCTATTGTTCCGCAACCAAACTGGCGCGACGATTTGCGCGATTTCAAGAAAATGGGACGTCCGCGCATGTTCTTCGCAATCACGGCGGGCAACATGGATTCGATGGTAAATCATTATACTGCCAACAAACGACTCCGTTCAGACGACGCTTACACTCCCGATGGGAAGTCCGGAATGCGTCCCGATTACGCTACAATTACTTATGCGAATATCATTAAAAAACTATATCCCGATGTGCCGTTGCTGATTGGCGGTATAGAGGCTTCGCTGCGCCGTTACACGCATTACGACTATTGGTCGGATAAATTGATGCCAAGCATTTTGGTTGACACAAACGCCGATTTGCTGGTGTATGGAATGGGAGAGAAGCCTCTGGTTGAGCTGGTTAAACAGCTTAAAGAAGGCAAAACATTCAAAGAGCTGACAGATATTCCGCAGACTTCATACCTATCGAAAGAGATTCCGACTCATCCCAAATGGAAAGACCTGGAACTGGTTTCGCACGAAGTTTGTCTGAAAGATAAAAAACTTTACGCGTCCAACTTCAAGCACATCGAAAAGGAATCGAACAAGTTTGAAGCCAATCGCCTGCTGCAGAAAACCGGCAACCGCTGGGTGATAGTGAATCCGCCTTACGAACCGCTGAAACCGGCCGAACTGGATGCGTCGTACGATTTACCTTATACCCGCCTGCCGCACCCTAAATACAAGGGAAAAACCATTCCTGCATTCGAAATGATTAAGTTTTCGGTAAATATGCACCGCGGATGTTTTGGCGGATGCTCGTTTTGCACCATTTCGGCGCATCAGGGCAAGCATATTGTGTCGCGCTCGCAGGAATCCATTCTGAATGAGGTGAAACAAATCACGCGAATGCCCGACTTTAAAGGTTATCTGAGCGACTTGGGAGGTCCTTCGGCCAACATGTATCAGATGAAGGGCAAAAACATGTATATCTGCCGGCAGTGCCAGAAACCATCCTGCATTTTCCCGAAGGTATGTTTCAATCTGAATACCGACCATCAGCCTTTGTTGGATATTTACCGGGCAGTGGATAGTCTGCCGGGCATCAAGAAATCATTTGTGGGAAGCGGTGTGCGTTACGATATTCTCCTCGACCGTACCGACGACCCGAAAGTAAACAAAACCCACGACGAATACATTAAAGAACTGATTACCAATCACGTTTCCGGTCGCCTTAAAATTGCTCCTGAACATACGTCAGACGAAGTACTGAACATGATGCGTAAACCCAGTTTTGCTTATTTTGGTGAGTTTAAGAAGAAGTTTGAGCGAATCAACAAGGAAGCAGGACTGAATCAGCAACTTATTCCGTACTTTATCTCCAGTCATCCGGGTTGCCACAACGTGGATATGGCTGAACTGGCTGCGCTTACAAAGGATTTTGATTTCAAACTGGAACAGGTGCAGGATTTTACACCCACGCCCATGACTCTGGCTACCGAAATTTATTATTCGGGCTATCATCCCTATACACTCGAACCCATTTTTACCGCCAAAAGCAAAGATGAAAAGCTGGAACAGCGCAAGTTCTTCTTCTGGTACAAAAGCGAATACAAAAATGCCATAATCAGAGACTTACAGAAAATGAAACGACCGGATTTAATGAAGAAATTGTTTGACAGGTTCTGAACAAATTATCCAAAAAAGTTGCCGGAGCAATTATTAAAATCTAACTCAGAATTGATTCCATATTTTAAATATAATTATTTGTGTGTTGATAAATAACAAATTAAAAATTCAATTTGTCATTTTCTTCATTTTTTAGTACTTTTGTTTTACTTTTATAAAAAGTGAATTTAAACAACAAGACAAGTGATAGAAATTATTCCGGCCATTGATTTAATTGATGGAAAATGCGTACGACTTTCACAGGGCGATTATGCTCAAAAAACCATATACAACGAAAATCCGCTAGAAGTTGCAAAAATGTTTGCAGATGCCGGCATTCGCAGATTACACCTGGTCGATTTAGATGGTGCAAAAGCGCACCATATCGTTAATTACAAGGTGTTGGAACGAATTACTGCAGGAACTGATTTGATAGTAGATTTTGGTGGTGGATTGAAAACAGATGATGATTTACGCATTGCATTCGAATGTGGTGCAAGTATGGTTACCGGTGGGAGTATAGCGGTTAAAAATCCTGATGTTTTTTTATCCTGGATAAGTACATTCGGTGCCGAAAAAATTATTTTAGGTGCTGATGTTAAAGATGAGAAGATTGCTGTGAGCGGATGGCTTGAAACTACTGATATAGAACTGATTCCTTTTATCAAAAATTTTACAGAAAAAGGAATAAGCAAAGTAATTTGTACCGATATTAGTAAGGATGGCATGCTTCAGGGGCCGGCAATTGAGCTTTATAAAAAGATGCTCGCATCACAACCCGAGATATATCTTATTGCAAGTGGTGGTGTCAGTTCAATAAAAGATATTGAAATGCTACACGAAGCTTCAGTACCAGCTGTAATAACAGGTAAAGCGATATATGAAGGTAGAATAAGTTTGAAACAACTTACAGATTTAATAATTAGAAATTAATAACAGAGATTCTGCAAAGTGAATT
>CAIQOG010000530.1 GCA_903873355.1 uncultured Bacteroidales bacterium | reverse complement strand
TTCGATAGGCTTTGAAAATATAAGCAGGGATAAATGTATCAATATTATTCAAATGAGAAAACCAATTAGTTTGTTCTTCCTTTGCCTCTTAGTGCAGGTAGGAATCCTATGTGCAGCTCCAAAAATCATCCTTAAACTGGATGATCTGAGAATTAGCAAAAACGGAAGTGCTTCTTCTGCTACGCTCGACTACCTGAGATTTAAAGGAATAAAAGCCGGATTTGGAATAATTGCCAATGGTATCGATGAGACTGCCTTATCTTTTTTGACTCCTTATATAAATGCAAGCAATGCCAAGGGTGAAAAACTCTTCGAATTCTGGCATCATGGTTATGACCACAAAAAACCCGAATTCAAAACCACGGACTACGACTATCAAAAACTTCATTTCGAGAAAGCTGATTCTTTGTTTGAAAACAGATTGGGAATAAAAATGCACTCTTTTGGTGCTCCATTTAATGCTAGTGATAGTATAACGCTTCGGGTAATGTCTGAAAACCCGAAATACAAAGTAATTATGTTGGGCAGTATAGTGCCGGCACTTTCTTCGGGCATCCTGAATTTAAACCAACGGGTAAATCTGGAGTTATCGCCCGGTGTGCCAGATTCGGCTTATTTTGTGACTAATTATCTGGCAATTAAATCAAAATATTCTAATTATATGGTTGTGCAGGCACATCCCCCTTATTTTAAACCGGAGCGTTTGGAGGAATTTAAAAAGGTGATTGAATTCCTGATTAGGGAAGGATGTGAATTTGTATTGCCTTATGAATATTTCAAAACTATAATAGCCAATCCTATAAAATAGAAGATATTCAACTAAATAATAACCCATTAATAATCTTAATGTTGAAATGAAAATTACCAGACTCTCGATTTTTATCGCATTATTACTGCCCATTTGTTTGTTCTCTCAAACTACTTTTTTTCCAACGGGAGACGTATATATAAATAAAGGAACAACAGGTAACGATATCCGAAGCATGGAAACCTATCTGAAAAGTTACAGAAACCCCGCTACAAACGATACATATTGGTCTATGCCATTTCTGCAATTCAATCTGCAAAATATAACCAGCGTGGTAGGTAATGTAAAACTCCGGCTTTATGCCACTATAAATGAGCCACACGGTTTTGATATTTATACCACCTCGCTTGCAAATTGGGTAGAAGATGCCCTGACTTATAATAACTACGTTGCTTCCACCGGAACACAATCGGCAAGTCCGGTTGCTGCATTGGATGTTACCGGAGGTGTTCCTGCTCAATATTACGAATGGGATGTAACCAATGCTGTAGTGTCGGCTTTGGCGAATGGACAAAGCGCAATTTCTTTTAAAATTCTGGAACGGTATGCCGTTAAGACTACCACGGGAACTATCACGGCCATTTATGTTCAATTTCATTCCAAGGAAAACCCCAGTGGTTATAAACCACAATTGGTGGTTACCGACAAGAACATCGACCCCTTTAAACTTTCTGACCTGAAGGTGAATGGTTCACTGATTAGTGGTTTTGCGCCTACAAGGGTTAAATATTACATTACAGTTCCATATAATACAACCCTTATTCCTTCTGTAACGGCTACTTCTTTCAACTCGTCCTATAATTTAAGCATTGTAAATGCTAAAAACCTGACCGGTACTGAATTGGAACGAACAACCAAAATAACTTCAAAACTGGGTACAGATTCAGTGGTATTCAAAGTGGTTTTTCAAAAATCGGCTGCACCCAATGATTCAAGACTTGACACGTTGAAAATCAATAATGTGCCATTGGAGAATTTCAAAAGAGATACAATTCCTTATCTCAATTACCTGCCGTATTCAACAACTTCAGTTCCAAGTTTAACGGGAATAGGAGTAGATATTTTTGCAAAAATAACTGTAACCCCACCTACCAATCTCATCGGTACGAAACAACAACGAACGGCTCAGATTAATGTTGTTTCGCAAGATGGTACAACATCAAAAAACTATTCGGTTGAGTTCGTAGTTTTGCCAAAACTGGATATTTACATCGCTTTAGGTCAGTCGAATATGTCAGGTAGAGGTTATATGGTAAAAGCCGATTCCATTTCAATCGATAGCGTTTACCTGTTAACTCCGGGTGGAAATATGGAAATTGCATCCAATCCATTAAATAAATATTCTTCATTAGAATATATGGGTAGCACCAACCGCATTGGTCCTGCATGTTCGTTTGTGAAAATGATGCGTACCAAAACAGGACATAATATTGGCCTGATGCAGAATTCAAAAGGTGGTTCGGCAATAGCTTCTTGGATCAAAGGTAGTGCTGATAAATATTACGAGGAAGCAATCCGTCGGACTTTGCAAGCTAAACCATTTGGTGATATAAAAGGCATAATATGGCATCAGGGTGAAAGCAACACGAGTGATACCACCCTCTATAAGACACAATTGTCGAAAATGGTAACAGATTTCAGATCCGATTTAGGATTACCAAACCTGTTTTTTATTGCTGGCCAAATTAACCAATGGCAGACTTGGGGTGCTCCATTTAATAAAATGA
>CAIQOG010000529.1 GCA_903873355.1 uncultured Bacteroidales bacterium | reverse complement strand
TTCAATTGGAAGTTACACACAGGGAGTTTCAAATATTACAGTTGAAAATTGTACGTTTACCAATACAGAATGTGGTATACGGTTGAAATCGGATAGGGACCGTGGAGGTTTGGTGCAAAATCTCACTTACAGTAACCTGAAAATGACCGATGTAGAGTTCCCTATTTTAATTTATGCTGCTTACAGTGCAAAAGAAAAAGAATTCCGGGATTTACGAAAACTGAAACCTGAAACGGCAACTACCTATCCTTCAGCACCAATCGGAGAAAAAACACCGATTTATAAAAATATAACTTTCAGCAATATTACGGCAACAACCTTACCCGGAAATCGCGCAGGATTAATCTGGGGTTTACCTGAAGTTCCAATTGAAAATATTGTTTTACAAAATATAAATATCACGGCCGATCTCCCCTTTGGAGTATATTTTGCGAAAAATGTAAAGATGGAAAACTGTAAGATTTACACGAAGGAAGGTAAGAATAAAATTGCCATTACCGATGCAGAAGTCACCCTGGACGGGAAAGAAGTAAAATAAACGAATTCACCTTTAATTATCAGAAAGCCGTTTGGGTGATTTACTCAAATGGCTTTCTGTATGTACAGCCGTTTTTCCATTCGCTGCAACCATAGGCTGTATTCCCTTTCAATAGAATACCTTTTCCGCAAAGCGGACAGATTACCTGACCTTTAGCTAATGGCATAGACTTAGTATCAGTTTCTGGTTTGTCTTTCTCCCTCTCCTTTTGGAGAGGGCTGGGGTGAGGTCTGTTATCACTCTTCACATTAAAAACAATTTCTGTAACCATTGCTTTCAGTTCATCCAGAAACACTTTTGCCTCATACTCACCTTTTTCAATCTGCCGAAGTTTCTTTTCCCATAGTCCTGTCAGTTCTGCCGATTTGAGCAAATCTTCCTGTATAAGCTGAATAAGCTCCACGCCGGTGTTCGTGGCAATCAGATTTTTCTTTTCGCGCCGTATATAATCCCGTTTGAAAAGAGTTTCGATAATGGCTGCACGAGTGGAAGGGCGACCGATTCCGTTCTCTTTCAGCGCATCGCGTAATTCATCATTATCAACCAGTTTTCCGGCCGTTTCCATAGCTCGAAGCAAAGTTGCTTCGGTGTAAGGCTTTGGTGGAGAAGTCCATTTTTCTGCCAAACTTGGTTCATGTGGACCGTTTTCGCCTTTTTCAAAAATCGGTAAAGTCCATTCTTCCTCTTCTTCAGCTTCTTTTTCTTCTTCTTGAATCTTGGCAAAAACTACACGCCATCCCTGTTCCAAAATTTGTTTACCGGTGACTTTAAATTCCACTTTTTCTACTTCTCCCAACACGGTGGTGGTAGAAATCTTACATTCGGGATAGAAATTGGCTATAAAGCGACGAGCTACCAAATCAAATACCTTTTTCTCTGTATCGCTCAATGCAGTAGGATGTACTCCGGTTGGGATAATAGCATGGTGATCAGTCACTTTCGAATTTTCAAAAACCTTTTTAGATTTCTGGATTTTGCTTTCCAGCAAAGGTTTTGTAAGTAGTTCGTAATCCTTAATTCCTTTCAGTATATCCGGTATTTTCGGATAAATATCGTCGCTCAGATACGTGGTATCCACACGTGGATAAGTTGTCACCTTTTTTTCATACAAATTTTGTATAATTTTCAGCGTTTCGTCTGCCGAATATCCAAATTTCTTATTGCATTCCACCTGCAGCGAAGTTAAATCGAATAGACGAGGGGCTGATTCAGTACCTTTTTTTGTGGTTATATCTGTAACAAAGAAATCAGCATTTTTTACCGTTTCCAGAAATTCAGATCCCTCTTCCACACTTGAAAAACGACCTTTGGATGCCGAAAAAACAGTATCACGGTAAACAGTTTTTAGTTCCCAATACGCTTCGGGTTTAAAATTCTCAATTTCCAACTGTCGGTTTACAATCAGTGCCAACGTGGGAGTTTGAACACGACCAATGGAAAGCACCTGACGATTTTTGCCGTATTTCAGCGTGTAAAGCCGGGTGGCATTCATTCCCAGCAACCAATCGCCAATGGCACGCGAAAGTCCGGCCTCGTACAGTCGCTGGTAATCCGACTGATCTTTCAGTTTCTTAAAACCTTCGCGGATAGCATCTTCAGTCAGCGACGAAATCCACAGGCGTTTAACAGGGCACTTGCACAACGCCTTTTGCATCACCCAACGCTGAATCAACTCACCTTCTTGTCCGGCATCACCGCAGTTCACCACCTCGTCTGCACTTGCCATTAATGATTCAATAACCTTAAACTGCTTTTGAATACCGCTGTCGTTCATTACCTTGATGCCAAACCGCTGCGGAATCATAGGCAGCTGACTCAAAGCCCACGCTTTCCACTCCGGCGCATATTCATGCGGCTCCAACAACCCACACAAATGTCCGAAAGTCCAGGTCACCTGATAGCCGTTACCTTCCATATAGCCATCCTTACGGATTTTAGCTCCCAGAATTTCGGCAATATCACGTGCCACGCTTGGTTTTTCGGCAATGCAAACTATCATGGTTGGTTGACTGGTTAATCGGTTTTATTGAGGGACACAAAAATAAACAAAATTATCGGTTTTTGCACCTGCAATGCGTATATTCTCCACTTAAGAAAGTGCAGATAACCGTGTAGGCTGTGATTTTTCCTTCGGATAAAAAATTCTGCTCTGTGAATGATTTTAAAATTAAATTTTCTATCTTTGGACGGGAAATTTCAGTTGCTAAAAAATGTAGTTTTCGCATCACAGTTCCGATAGCTATCGGGAGATAATACAAAAACCTGCGATAACATTTATTCCCTTCAGTCATGACCGTTGGTTCACATGCAACGGTGTGGAACTTCTGCAAAAAAAAGATTAGGAAGGATTGGGAGTCCATTATTTAATTGCTCAAATACACCAAACAAAGATATCGTACTATCCATTTATCAAATCAATAAATTTTTAAATCATGAAAACAATTAAAATTTTTCTTTTATGCTTCTTTTTCTTATCAACTAACCTTTTTTCTCAAGTCAGAAAAGGTTATTATGTAACCAACAACAATGATACTATTAAATGTTCATTTAAAGTAAGCAATCAGATTTTTCATGACAAAGTTGATGTTGCGTCATTGCATGGAACAATTATAATAATAGAAAATGGAGTAACAAAGAAATACAAACCTCATGAAATAAAGCTTTTTAATCTTATTGACATTGACAGTGTT
>CAIQOG010000528.1 GCA_903873355.1 uncultured Bacteroidales bacterium | reverse complement strand
CCACAACTACAATAGGTTATGTTGCCGATGGAAGTGCTGAAAAGTCAAACTGGAGAATACAAACCAATTCTTACCTCAAATGGAAAGGTATGCAAAGTAATGCTTCTACCGATAAAGCTGGTTTTACTTTTGCAGATAAGCCATCAGTTGGGGCTTATGAATACAATCCAAATCAATACAATGCAATTCAAAGCATCATGGACAACAGTGTTTTTGAAATTTATCCAAATCCGGCGCAAGATATTATCAAAATCAACAGCACTGATAATTCAAGCATTTCTATTTATACCCTTGCTGGGGCAATGATAAAATCTTTGAATAGCCTGAGTGCAGGAGTTCAGTCTATAAATGTATCTAATTTGCCAAATGGAAACTATATAGTTACATTAAAATCTAACGGTCAAATTTTGCATCAAAAACTCATCAAACAATAGAAAATTAACAACAACAATCATGATTGTAATTCCTAAAATCATGATTGTTCTTTGAAATTAAAATCAATACAATCACTAATTATTTTAAAAAATATATTATGAAAAAACTATTCTTTTCAATGCTATGCATCATGGCCTGTTCTTCAATGCTTCATGCCAGAACTTATTATGTAAAATCTGATGGTAGTGCATCGGGTGATCCCACTTCATGGGCTAGTGCCATTACTCTTACTCGATTAATTGCTTTGACTACAGGAACAACTCCCGTAGCACCTGTCTCTGGTGATGTAGTCTATGTGGCTGGAGGTACATATAGCTTAACGAAATCAGCACCTTCAGCTGCCGGAGCACTTGGAACAGTTGCCGGGGTTAGTTATTATGGCAGTTTTGCCGGTACAGAATCAGCTCCGTCAGAAAGAGCAACTTCGGATGTGGATGGAAATGGCATTGTTGAACCCTGGGAATTTACAAATCAATCCATTCTAAATTTCACACTAACGAATAGCTCTTCCGGATTGACAACCAGTAATGCCAGTGCAATAGTCACCAATATCAATGGTTTCAAACTCACCGGTACTAATACAGCATCTGATTTCTCTACGACAAACGTAAGAGTCACTATGAGAATATCTAAAAATATACGTTTCGAAAATAATATTGTAGCTAACTGGACAGTTACAGGATCTATTACAGCAACTTCACTCACTGCACCATTTTTTGAAGTATATACCGGATATGGTAATACTGTGGTTCATAATTGTTTGTTCGAAAAGAATACCATAACGTATACTTCTACCCAATCTGCTGAAACGGTCTTTCATCCATTTATATATTTAGGTACTGCAATTACCCTTAACAGAAATGTGATGTCGAACTGCGTTGTTCGTAACAATCGGGTGACAATGGATTACAGTGGCTCAACAGTTACTAGTGCTAATAACCAAAGAGGTTTGCTTGTTTCTATTCAATCACCAAGTGCTGGTTATCCTACAGCACTTAGAAATACCATTATTCACAATAACGATGTAAGTTATCTTCCAAATTCGAGTGTTACTTCTTGTTATGGTGCACCTGTATATGTGTATAATGCCGCCACTACTGTTTCCGATTCAATTATTAACAGTACCATTGCTAACAATAAAACAACAAATTGTAGTTCGGCCGGTATAAAATTTGGTATGGATCTTGGCGGAGCAGCCGCTCCAAATCACATTATAATGAACAATGTAATGTATAACAACAAAAACGATGGCGCAATAAAAAATTTCGAAGCAAATTTAGCTATACCTGACGCATCAGCCATGATAAAAAACAATATATGTAATGGCGGAAATTTCACAAGCGGTGGAAGTATTCCTTTTGTTAATTCAAATTCAAATGTAGTAAACAATTTTTTTGATTTATCCGATACCAATACTGATGCCAGTAAAGGAGCATTTTTCAATAACCCTGCCACTACAATAGGGTATGTTGCCGATGGAACTGTAGAACAATCTCGTTGGATTATTGGTGCCAATTCGTATTTGAAATCTAAAGGTATTGCTACGCTAACTACCATTGATAAATCAGGATTTCAGTTTGCTAATCCACGTTCAGTGGGGGCGTATGAGTACCATCAACTTACAGTATCATCAGGACCTACTAATATTTCAACGTTGTCAAACTGTCCTACGTGCGACCTTACAATAAGCGGTACTGGTGTGGAGTTAGTTGTAAATCAAAATTCCAATTTAAATAGTGTAACAGTTTCTCCGGGTGCCAAACTTACCATCAGCGGTGGTTCATTAACCGCCTCCAACGGCATTAGCCTGCAAAGCGATGCCACCGGAACTGCCACATTAAAGGATAGTTATAGCACACCAACTATAAATGCCACCGTACAGCAATACGTTACAGCCGGTCGTAACTGGTATTTAAGTTCACCGGTTAAAGATGCATTATATACAACCTTGAACCATGGAACGGGTGGAGCAAGTGGTGTGGTTGAATGGAACGAAGTTGCCAAAACATGGGACAATGTTACAACCGAAAATACTAACTTAGGAAAACTGGTATCAGGGAAAGGGTATATTGAAGTAGCAACTACTGTAGTTTCACCACCTTTAGTTACCGGTTCTGAAGGTCATGGGTTAGAATCCCATCGGGGTCACAAGCTGAAAACCAGTGATAATAGCGATTGTAAGGCATTTACAGTCGCTTTTTTTATTTTAAAAAAAACACGAAAAACACAGTAAAACGTGCAGAATTATCATATCCACTTACAAATAACTTACAAAAATAATGATAACCTTTGAACCATGTATCCGCGGTCTTAGAAGCGATGGCTACGCAGTAGTATACTGGATATTCCGGTCAAAATGACCAGTCTTCTCCGGATGAAATTGACCACCCACACAAGACTGAGCCCGAGCTAGTATTTTCAAGCTTAATAGCGGTTACAAATTTATAGGTTTTTCTTAAT
>CAIQOG010000527.1 GCA_903873355.1 uncultured Bacteroidales bacterium | reverse complement strand
CGTCGCCAAAATTTCCAACAATCAGGTTGCCTTTCGAGTCGAAAACCAATCCGTCCAATCCATACTGGCAGAATTTGTTGTAGGTTTTAAATGAAACCAGCAGATTTATGTCGGTGAGTTTGTTTGCTACCTGAATATTTGCTGCATTAATTGGGAAGCGGTACACCGCACTGGTAAGGAGTTGTGACGGATCTTTCACCTTGCTCAGCATACTCTGGGTCACATAGGCAAAGTTGCCTTTTATTTTTACCCCGTTTGGATGCTCCATTCCGGTAGCGATTTCAATCTGTTCTGCCACCTTGCCATTAACCACTTTAAGTTTGAGTAATCGGCCTTTGAATTGTCCTTCGGGTGTACCTTTCCATGGCTGGTTGTCGCAAATATATATGTCACCGTTGCGGTCAATATCAATGCCCATTGGGCAAACCACACCGGTTGACTGGTACGCTGGAAACTCATAAAACAGACTTACCTTGAAATTTTTATCGATCTTCAGGATACAAGCTTTTACTGATTGGTCGGCATAATTCGGGCAGGTCAGCAGCAAACTGCCATCGGTTGCAATGGCCATTCCATCTGGAGTGGAACAAACAGCTGGTAATTTCAGACCATCGGGCACCAGTGTATATTTTACTTTGGAAGAATTTCCCGGTGCAGTATTGTTTTTGATCCAATGCTTGATGAAATCACCGCCGGGAGTGGTGTTGTCCCATAAACCACCGGCACAACTGTGTGGTTTCAGCGCGGAGGTACTTTCTGCCTTATCACCGTAACTGAAATTGCACCAGCTAATGGTAACGGTATCTTTATCAAGAATATGCTGCTTCATGGTGTTCAGAAATTTGGAACTGGTTTCCAAGTCCAGATTTCCCATTCCGGAAGATTCGCAGGTTCCCCATTCGCTTACAAAAACAGGAATCCGGTGAATCTGGCTTGCGAACATCGGATACAACGACTGGTGAGAGTTGGCATAAAAGTGGAAGGTGTACATCACATTTTTTGTATCATTTAGCTTTTTAGTGTCGATCGATTCAAGCTTTTGATCCCAAACCGGACAGCCGACCAGAACGATGGCTTTCGGATCATTTCTCCGGATGTTGGGCATGATCCGGTTGGCATAAGCAGCAATGGTATCCCAGGTTATTGTTTCTCCATAAGGTTCGTTGATCAGTTCATAGATCACGTTCTTCTTTCCGGCGTATTTCGTCGACATCAGCTTAAAAAAGGAATCTGCTTTTTTGTGATTCGAATCATTCGGACTTCCATACCGGTCGTTATGCCAGTCGATGATGCAATAGATACCCAGTCGCTCCGACCATTTTATTGTGCTGTCGATAAGCGCATTGTTCCAATCAGGATTTTGATTGTAATTGTTCGAATTGCTGTAATTAGCCATATAAACCGGAACCCTGATCACATTGGCCTTCCATTCTTCTTTCAGGAGTTTGAAACTTTGCCAGGTCACACATTCGGGCATATGCATCAGGCCAAACATATTCATTCCGCGTAATTGAAGAGGTTTTCCATGTTCGTTGCACAACTGGTGACCAATAACCTGCAATTGTCCGTTTTCGGCAACCGGATTCTGCGAATATGAAAGTCTTACCGATAACACAATACAAAAACTGAAGAGCAATATTTTTCTCATCATCATTTGTTTTTATTAGCTGCCATATTTTTTAATGAGTTCATCCTGAAACCGATTGGTTTCTTCTTTAACCTTCATTCTCGAAGGATCAGCTTCAAACCAGTCGAGTGTCCGCTTGATTCCGGCAGAGAAGGGAATCGTAGCTACATAATCAGGAACGAAACGTTTGATTTTTGAATTATCGAAAATGGCGCAATACGATTTGTCACCCAGCAAATTACCCGTTTCCGAAGGAAAGTTGTGCTTGTCGGCATAATCACAAATCGCCTGGGAAGAAATATGGACGATTTTTGCTTCGCATCCTGCTGCATGGGCCAGTGATTGATAAATCTGGTTCCACGAAAGGACTTCATCCGATGTTATGTGAAAAGCCTCACCAATAGCATGTTGATTACCCATCAGCCCAACAAAGCCTTTTGCAAAATCGTCAGCATGCGTTTCCGTCCACAAAGAAGTTCCATCGCCCTGAACCACAATCGGCAAGCCTTTCCGGATGCGATCCACCACGGTATATTCCTCCCATCCTCCCAAAGTGACCGGTATTACCGTATTGTAGGTATGCGAAGGCCGGACGATGGTCATCGGAAAATCG
>CAIQOG010000526.1 GCA_903873355.1 uncultured Bacteroidales bacterium | reverse complement strand
CTCTGTAGAAAGCTGAATATCATTCGAATCGTAGAACATTATCAGGTTATCCAATCCTAAATGTCCTGCCAAACGACCTGCTCCCTGAGAAATTTCTTCCTGAACTCCACCGTCTGAAATAAATGTATAGATAGTTTGGCTCATAACATCACCAAAACGTGCTTTTAGGAATTTTGCAGCAATAGCAGCACCTACAGCATATGTATGTCCTTGTCCGAGTGGGCCTGACGTGTTTTCAACACCACGCATAATATCAACTTCTGGGTGACCCGGAGTCGGGCTTCCCCATTGACGGAATTGTGCCAGTTCTTCCATTGTATATTTGCCTGTGCATGCCAGAACAGAATACAACATGGGCGACATGTGTCCAGGATCGAGGAACATACGGTCACGACCTTCCCATTTTGGGTTTTGTGGGTCATATTCCAGAAACTCTGAATATAGTACATTTATAAAATCAGCACCACCCATTGCACCTCCCGGATGGCCTGAACGTGCTTTTTCAACAGCCGATGCAGCCAAAATACGAATGTTGTCGGCAGCGCGGTTTAAGTCTTGAATTGAATTCATAATCATTAATTTAATTGGTTGTTTATTTTGATTTAAATTATTTAAACTGAAGGGAGATTAATGTTTAATTGAAGTTGTTTTTTTTACGGTTGGAATCTGAAATTTATATCCAATGACATAATTAAATCCCCAGTTGTTGTCAGCGTTTGTACCATAACCGGGAATATACCATGGGGAAACTTCACCCGTAACATCCTTGCTCAATAGATTTCTAATTCGGACAGTCCAACCCATAAAAACACTTTTAGTAACCTCAACTCTAACTCCGGCAACTATCTCATACCATAATTTTGTTGAAATATTATTAGTATAATTAATTGACTGACTGCCACCCCAGTAATCATCAGTAATAATAGCATTAGAGATGCTGTATGGAAAATTAGACATACCCAATCTTACACCGGCCAAAAATAAATTTGATGTAGGTGCCTCATCTTTTTTTGGAGAAAGCAAATTAATGTCAATACCAATTCTACTAAATAATCCATTGGTTTTGAAGTTTATATCATTATTTGATATTTTGTTAGCTCCTCCATAACCAATTTCGAATACTGGGAAAAATTTATGTTTTAAATCAACTTGTGCACTACCTTCATAAGAATATATTTCTCCTCCGGAAAGCACAGAACTTATTGTTGAAGCAACATCAGCCTGAATAGTTATCCCATTAAAAAATGGGGTCTGATCAACTTCAGGTTTTTTTGTTTTCTGAGCATCAATTCCAACTGAAAACATGCAAACAATCAGACTACTTATAAATACGAAGGTTCTCTGCATTGTTTGTTTTGACATTATTATTTATTATTCTGACAGAATCAATATTAAAATTATTGGTTATACTGACAGAATCAATAGAATATATTTTCATACAACCACATTCAAGTGATAAATACTCATCTGAATTTTTATGAAAGATTGTAACTGTATCAATTGTAGAATTAAACTTAACCTCGAATTTTGTGATATTTATGAATTTATGAAGCGGAAGGTAGATTTTACTGATTGAACGTGATTTATTATAAAGAATCGAGTCAACGGGTACATATTTTTTTATCAGGCTATCATAACTTAATCCAATAACAGTAATACTATCAATTGTCATAGAAATCTTACTTAGAATGCCTGTTGATTGATTTTTGGTGACATGATAAAATGAAATTCCAAGTTCAACATTCTTATTTTGTCTGCACTGTTCATCAACAACGCACGATGTAGTACCTGAAATACAAATTAAAATTAATATGAAACGAAATATTTTCATCTTATTAGTCAGGTTATTGAAATAAATTTCTGACTTCACTTTTTAGTTTATCGATTGCCATTTCAGATGGTGTATTCTGACTTGAACTAAAAACCTGAATTATACGTTCAGCCAGTTCAGCTCCCTGATTTGACGGATTACATTGTGCTGCGCATGTATTTATTAATTTAAGCAGACTTTCCTGAGCTCCACGAATATGAAACCAAAGTTCATCACTGACATAAATTTGTTGTGAAATGTTATGTGAAAATTCATTTCGAACATTTGAAAGTAGTAAACCGTGTAACTCTAAATTTGACATTTCGGGTTTAATCGTATTTATTACAAGGTTTGATGGAAGTGTGCGCTCTAAAACCAGAATTAGTCTTTCATATGCTCTCAAACGAATAGGAGTGAGTTTTAAAACATTTTCTTTTGATAATTCAAATTGTCGGCGTTTTTCTTCATTGCGCAATAATTTGTGTAACAACAAGTATGCAGTCAGAAGAACTAACGCGGCAGGAATGATTATTTTAAGAAGTTCTGAAATTTCCATTTTATTCACTTATTTTTGACTACCCTTTTTTCTTAATTTTATCTCAACCGGTTGAATAGTAATTAAGAAACCTTTTGTAATGTTTTGTAAATCAGTGATTATAAAATCATAAAAGGCTTCTAGTATTTCAGTTTTATCTACCATCTCTATAATAACAGGCAGTTTTTCTGTAAGTTCCCAAAATCTTGAAGAGTTAACCTGATTACTTGAACCATAGCCCATTATGCCACGATAAACCGTGGCACCAGTTATTCCTCTTTTTCTTGCAAGCAAGACCAGATGTTCGTAAATCAAATCCTGACCTATTTTATCTGTGCTGCTGGCATATATTTTTAAAATGCTGTTTTCTGTTGAGTTCATTTTACAAGTTTGTAATTACAAATCCCAAATACACTGCTAAAAATCCCAAAAATATGCTCAACCCAGTATAAATAAAAGCAGAGAGTATTTGTCCGTTTTGGAAAAGAGTTAAATTTTCATTAGTAAACGATGAAAAAGTAGTAAAACCTCCGCAAATACCAACCATTAAAAACAATCTCAAACTTGGAGAAATAAGTTCGCTTTTTGATGAAATACCGGTTATTATTCCGATAATAAAACTTCCAACAATATTTACAGTAAGAGTTCCCAGTGGTATCGAAAGAAAATGCAAATATATATTGAGCTTTGAAACCCAAAACCGAGCAATGCTTCCAATAAACCCACCCATACCGACTAACAGTATTTGTCTCATTTACAACAGAATTAAACCACTGAATAATTACTAAATTTCTTTCTCAATCAGATAATTATTTCGTTCTGTAGAATTTCTCGCAACAATTTCCGCCAAAAATCCAGCCAAAAATAGTTGTGTACCAAGAATCATTGCTAATATTGAAAGATAAAAATACGGACTTTCTGTAATTAATGGAGCTTTAATGTGTTCAAGTATAGCAACTAACTTATTTACACCAACAGCTAAAACTGCAAAAAAACCAAGAATAAACATTATGCTGCCATATAAACCAAAAAAATGCATCGGTTTTTTGCCAAACTTAGATAAGAACCAAAGTGTCAAGAGATCCAAATAGCCATTCACAAACCTGTTTAATCCAAATTTTGTGTCACCAAATTGACGTTTTCTATGTTCTACAACTTTTTCGCCAATTTTAGTAAAACCTGCATTTTTCGCCAGGAACGGTATGTAGCGGTGCATTTCGCCATACACCTCAATGTTTTTTACTACTTCATTTCTGTAAGCTTTCAAACCACAATTCATATCATGAAGCTTTAAACCGGTCACTTTACGTGCAGTTGCATTATAGATTTTCGATGGTATGTTTTTGGTTATTTTCGAATCGTAACGTTTCTTTTTCCAACCTGAAACTAAATCATAATGGTCATTTTTAATCATTGAATAAAGTTCCGGAATCTCATCAGGACTATCTTGTAAATCAGCATCCATAGTAATTACAACATCACCTTTTGCAGCTTTGAAACCACAAAACAAAGCAGGAGATTTACCGTAATTATTTCTAAATTTTATTCCCCTTACATTTTTCGATTTTAATTGAAGAGAATTTATAACCTCCCATGATTGGTCAGTACTTCCGTCGTTTATAAATATAACTTCAAAAGAATATTTGTTTTCTAACATTACTCGCTCGATCCATTCAAATAGATTTGGGAGTGATTCTTCTTCATTATATAAAGGTATGATAATTGAAATGTCCATAAATACGTGAGTTCGATTGAATTAATATAAATTTATTCGAAAATACTTTTCTCTTTTTTTATAAATATTGCAAGTATTGAACTCCAAAAAAGGGAGGAAAATATACTTGCAAATAAATTAAAAATACTATAGGGAAGTGGTTTAAATATTTTTTCCAAAATTGAATAGGTCTGATTATCCACATGGATTTTCAAATTCTCGTATGTTTTTAAAAGTAAATCCAACGTTAAATCTAAAAACTCTTTATTAATGAATTGTGTATATATCCAAATTATGATTGATAAAACAATAGAACCAAAGAAATACAACAGGAAAATATATTTAAATGCATTAAGATAGCTTATTGATCTATCGCATTCTGTGTCACGGAACCGGGTTGTGATATAAAATAAAGCGTATATAATTAATACCGAAGAAATTAAAGATAGTATTAATAGAATACTATTGTTTTGAGTTGAGAATAGAAATTTTGCTGATAATAATAACCCAATAACATGAAAATTATTTAATGTAGATTTTGTTATATTTCTTTGCATACAATTTGTTTTAAAACGAGTACAAAAATACAAAAAATACCTGTATTATTTTATACAAATAATAAACTTAAATGAAATTATCAATCACAACATAGATTGTTGTGATAAAATACAAGAGAGTGACTTTATTAAGTCACTCTCTTGTAATGTTGATTATTAGAATTTGTAATTAAGCAATTCTACGTGCTTTCCAAACACCAAACAAGCCAACGAGGGAAAGTAAAATTGTAGTTCCATTTCCTAAAGGAAGACATGGAGGAGGAGGTGTATTCGGATCAACTCCAGGATGTGCTCCACCACCGGTACCATTATGATCTCCATTTGTACTTTGCAAAGAAGTAGTACCTGACTGAGTAAGTGTTGTTTGACTGTTGCCACTTACTTTACTGGAGAATGAAACAGCATCACCTGTAATACTTTGTTTATCTTCCGAAGTTGAAGAAACAATTCCTGAAGTTGCAAATGAACCGGTAAGTCCTACAGCTGATCTTACATCATTACCATTGTTGCCATAACTAATCATATAGTCATCGGCTGCACTTCCAGAACTTCCTCCTTTTCTAAGTTTAGTAATTTTTGTTCTGGTTTCAATAGAAATTAAACTTAGAGCAGATGCCTCACTTTGATAAGAGTAAGATATTTTACGGGCATTTTGAATTCTCCCTCTCCAATCAACTCCAATACTTGCAAATGCTTTGTTCATAGCATCACCGGTAATACCCTGGAATGAATTTCTTAAAGGTGTAAATGGTAATGCTAATATTATACTTGCAATAGTCAGTACACCTATTAATACTATATTAATATTCTTTTTCATGGCTATATGTTTTATTTGATTATAAATCTTTGTATTAATTTTTCGGAATCAGATTCTGACTTGGCAATGTAAATACCAGGAGCTAAATTCTTAGTACTGATTATTTTCGTGCTATTTTCATTTATAGTTACTTCTTGCATAATTTTACCTGCTACATTACACAATACAAATGCTGCAGAATTATTAGATAAGTTTTCAACAAACAAACCTTCTTCAGTATTTAAAATCCGTAATTTAGCATTTTGATTGTCACTTGGAACAATTAAACCTGTAGGTTGAGTTATGATTTTAAAACGTTTAGTGACATCTGTTGCTGAGGCTGTAAATGAGTATTCTGAACCACTCTGAGTAATATCAACGGTTTTATTTGCAAATAAGTCAACAAGATATATTCCAGCATAAACAGTTGATGTATTTTCATGATTGAAAACAAGTTTGAAATTTGTATCAACACCAGGTTGGAATCCAATATAACTTTCATTCATGTCATTTACTGCATTAATCTGGTAGTTTCCATCATTTTCAATTGAATATAATTGTGAAACTTGTGAGTTGCCAGACATTTTTTTACCATCCCAACCATTATCAAAACTACGTGTACAGGTAGGATTACTAAATATCCACATACGATCTGAAAAATGATCACTGATAAGATCTATTCTAGTATTTGTTATAGTAGAGTTGCCAGATAAACCTTTTACTTTTTGTTTGCTGGTATTAGACATTAAACCGGTTGATTTCGAAATATCTATAGTGCTTCCAGCTCCAGTTGCTTTTACTAAGAATCCCTGCATTGATGGTATATCAGCCTGAACTCCACCGTGACCAGCTGTTGCGGGAGTTGAAACAGTATACTGACCAGGGCCATTACCAGGAGATGAATCACCTCCAGCTGTTAACCAATCATTATAAGTTCCAGTATTGTAAAGATAAACAGCTTGTTCAGTATTTGGACCAAATGTAATTTTAGAAATGTCTATCCCTGCAGTATATGGATTTCCATATATATTTTGTCCCGGGAATGCAGCAGCAGGAGAATAAGATAATGATTTATGACAATCAGTATCAACTAATTCTCCATGAAATGTAATTGTTCTTGGGTTACATTGAACTAATTCATAACCTTTTTCATGTGTCATTATATCGCTTGGTTGTACATATAAAGAAGAATGATCGTTTCTTTCTATCCAAAGTTTGTTGTAGTCATTAACAGATTCATCCCATTCTCTAATATAAGCTTCACACGAATTAATTTCACCAGCAGAATGAGTTTTTACAGGTAATCCGAAAAATTGCCAATTATATTTACTTCCAACGGGATTTGCAGGATTTATGTAAGCTTTTGAATACATTTCAACAGAACCATGAGGATTTCCATGTGCAAAATGTAATGAACCATTTGCTTTTGTGTTGCTTGCTTTGATTAAAATACCATTGTCAGCAGCACCATTTGTAAGAGTACCTTTTACATCTAAAGT
>CAIQOG010000525.1 GCA_903873355.1 uncultured Bacteroidales bacterium | reverse complement strand
TCCTGTTGTTTTTGAAATTTTAAAATCCATGCAACTTATTTTTTAATGAGTTTCATTCTACTTTCAACATCGTCTGTTTTACATTTCACTATATAAACGCCCGCTGCCAGATTCGAAATATCGATATTTTGCATTGGAGAAACATTGTTTTTGAGAATAATTTGCTGTCCATTCAAGTCATAAATTCCAATCAACACATTTGAACTAAAATTATGCTTAACGTACAGGGAATTTGAGGCAGGATTTGGAAAAAGTTCTAACGATTGCCCTAAATAATCGAGCATAGTTGGTTTTGCTGCTTGAGTAATTTTTACCGAATACGTTTCGTTGCAACCAAATATCTTTACTGTTCCATTCTTGGCGGTTGTTGTTGTATTTGGTGCAAGTGTAATTTTCAGATTATTCCCTGACAATGAAGTTGTTATAAAACTTGCTGAAGGATTCTGTATTTCAAAACCATTTTCGGCAGTAATCGTAATCGTTTTATCACCACCCTCGTATGTATAATCTAAACCTGTGGCTGAAAGATTTAAATTACAAAGTTTCTGTCCCACTTCCAATGCTCCGGCATCACGCTTTCCAATTGGTGCCTTTCCGGCAAAATCATACAAAAATGGTCCATTAAATCCCCATTTATATAGTTCATCAATGGTAGTGTACGCTTCTTCCAATGAACCTTTCGAGATTCGCAAAAAGTCTATTGTTCCTGCAAAGTAATTTCCTGCTGTATTTTTTCCTACCAGAAAATCGGATGAATTCGTTAGACTTATCATTTTATCAGGTAATGAGCCCGTTGACACTCCATTCGCCAATTTACCATCGACATAGATATTAACACCTTTTCTTCTAACAACTTCAGCTAAAATATGATGCCATGCACCTTCATTCACTATGCTGGAACTTGTTATTGAATACGATAAAGAACCACCGATATATAATCTAAATTCAACTTTTCCTTCATTATTTAGAGCCAATGCATATCCATTAGCCGCTTCGTTCGACTTTGATACAACGGTAGAATTTGAATGACCAATTTCAGTTTTCAGATATGTTTCAATTATGAAATTGTTGGTTGTCATATTCAGATTATTGCATGTAAGTGCTTGTTGAGGACTATTATCGGCAACAGAACAGTAGGTTTTCACACCATCAAACTTCAAAGCACCCAACGTCCAATCTTCCAAATCACCTTTTACGAAACTGGAGTTTGACAGATTAAATGCTTTCATGTCGTTCTTAAGAATTTTATCGTACTCGCCTCTTTTCCCGTATTCGGTTGTCATGTAAAGATTCTCACCCATTATCATTGATGAATCGGCTGCATGTTTTGTGAAACTCCATTCGCCTGTAACGGCTGCCAAACTCATTGGAACAAATACTTTTACACCTTTATCTACAACTTCACTGGTTGCTGATGGAATAAAATCATTACTTGAAGCATTTGGTAATAATGAATGAGAAGCTTCCCAACCAAGTTGCGAAGCATGTGCTTTATTATCAGAAAGTAATTTTTGGAAAGAATCAAAAGTATTGCAATAGCCACCTGAATAATCATAGTAACTGGTTACTTTTCCAAAAAGTACATTGTTTGCATATGAGTCATTTTTTAATCTATCTGTTGGAATTCGGTTTTGATTAACGAATGTCAACGAAACATCATTAAAGGCATTTCCGACAAAGGTATTGTAATATGGCAATCCACCTTCGTTATCCTGCGAAACTAATCCCATAAAGAAATTATGAGAAGTATTATTTGCCAGAATATCAAACATGCCTAATACAAACTGATAGCCCGACCGATTACGTTTTGATGGATCTGTCAAACTATTGTACGGTGAAACGGCAATATTATTAAATGCATATGCTTTGAAAGCTCCATCGAAATAATAGGGAAATCCCCATGGATTAAATTCCTGATTATCTGTATTACCTGTCCAACCATGAGCATTTTTAGAATAATTATTGTAATAATACACCGGACCACCCTGCCAACATTCAATACCGCCCCAATCAGAGGTAGCTAAAATGGAGTTTTCAACCCGATTATGATGAACAAAACCTTTAATAAACGGTGTAGTTGTATTTACATCACCCGAAGTTTTTCCCCAGGTTGCATAAATACCTGAACCCCATGAATATTTTATAAAGTTACCAGCTATTTCACCGGATTTTAAGTAGGTTGCAATAGCAGGAATGGCTGAGTACCATCTGCTTAATTGGCGAGTACCACACTCATACAAATTGTTCCGTAAAATTCGTATAGACTCCATAAATTTCCCACCACCATTCGAAAATGCAATTGCCTGACTACTTACATGCCTTATATCATTATCTGAAACCGTAATATTATTGACATTTGTATAGGCATCAGTTGTATTATCAACTGCAATAGCTGAGTTCACATAGTAAAATTTACAATTTTTGATCTCAACATGGTGACTATAACCCGTTAGATTTATAATTGCCGCGATATCTTTGGCGCCTGCATCCACATTGTTGTACTTGTCATAGGTGTTAAACCCAAATTTTAATCCGCTTATTGATAAGTAACTTGGATTGGTTAGCGATATTAACTTTTCGCTCATAGCAAATTCAAGCGTTGTAGTATTTGGATCTCTGTCGCCGGATAGTCTTACGTACAATCTGCCGGGGAAAGTTCCGCTTTTATCAAACCAATACTCATTGATAGTATCTAACAACTGTGGTAAGTTTTCGATAAAATAGCGTTTGCCAACACCAGCATAAATCAATGGTGTAACAATAGAATGTGTTGCAGGATCATAGCTGGTGATGGGTTGATTCCAAACAGTTCCCATGGTTCCCTGCCATTGGCTCCAAAGG
>CAIQOG010000524.1 GCA_903873355.1 uncultured Bacteroidales bacterium | reverse complement strand
GTGGAAGGAAGTGACCGCTACGAACCAAATAAATTTTTTATTCATATCAAATTGCTCGAAAACGATACGCTTTTGCAGCAATATTCCCTGGGAACGCTGGGTATTAACCTGATTCACGGAAGCCTTTTTGATTGGGAAGATCCGCGCAAAGTGTTGCTATCGTTGCTTGATAATCTGGATACCGACCGTGTGGAAGTGGATTATGTGTATGTGGAAGGGCCTGATATGGGTTGGTGCGATAACCGATTGTTGAATTTGATGCTGGTAAGTCATAACATGACTCCGGCTATCATGTTCGACCAATCGGGACGAATACAGCAGCCCGGTGACTTGCTTTACCGTAAAAACGTATTGTTGATGCGTGGATATTTCCGGCCGATAAATAATCTTAATATCGAATTCCTGAACGATAGTTTGTCAGTATTTAAAGGAGATGAGGATTATAAACCCGATAATACGATAGCTTTCTGCGAAATCTCGCTCAATTACCTGATTCAGAATGAAGAAGTGGATGAAAAAGACTTTATGCATCGGGTTGATTTGCTGAATAAAGTGGGGCAGAGCGTAATGGTTTCGAAATTCAGCCGCTACTTTAAACTTGTAGATTATTTTGCTCAGTTCAAGATGAATAAGCTCCGCATTGTGGTTGGATTGCCCACTTTCGATAAGATTATGGATAATTCGCAATACAGTGATTTACGCGGCGGTTTGCTTCAGGCTATGGGAACATTGTTTCAGGAAAATGTCAAAATGTATCTGTATCCTTATACCGACATGACTACCGGCGAGGTGATATATCCCGAAGATTCGCATTTCAGCGATGAATATCAATTGATTTGGAAATACCTTATTAGTACCCGAAAAGTTCGGATTATGAAAGGTATTGCCACCAAACATCTAGAGATTACTTCGGGGTATATAACTCAACTAATAGAAAATGCAGATGAAAATCTGATTCATTATGTGCCCGGTAAGGTTTTCAGGCATATAAAAGACAATAAATTGTTTGGGTACGGAAAAAATATTCAGTAAAGATACAATGCTTGTGTCTCATTATTACAGAGACACAAAGTATTGCATCTTTACAATACAAAAATAATGGAGACAAACCCTCAACACTACGGATTACCTGCCCGAATACAACTGGAAGCACTTGCTGAAAACCGTCTGGGCATTCGCAAAGTGATAAAAAGTCGTATAATTCAAAAAGATGCTGCAAAGATTGTAGCAATTGCCAATCAACTAAAAAGCGTAACTCCCGAGGTGGAAGTTACGCTTATTTGTTCAATGAATATTTGTTCTAAGTCAATAGCACTGCTGGAAAAGGAAGGCATAAAAGTGAACTTTATTGATTAAAAAAATAGTGGAATTTGTTTATCATAAATGCTTTGCGTTTCAATTCAGATATTCGGGGCGCGACTTCAAGTCGCACTCCGATTACACTAAAGGGTGAGGTAAATTCCTAAACACCTACCGTTCACCATCATAATCCACCACAATCGGTTGGTCGCTGTGAATAGTTCCGCCAATGAATTGCTTGGATAAATCATTGAGTATAAACCTCTGTATGGCTCGTTTCACCGGACGCGTTCCAAATTGCGGATCGAAACTTTGGGCAGCAAAAATATTCCCGAATTAAATTGGAATTATTCAGAAAATATGACAAAATATCATAAAATCAACATATTTGTCAGGTGTAGGGTCTTCTAAACCTTTCATTTTATAGTTTTTTGCTCACAAATATTCAGTTGATATTTTTATTTATCAACGAAAAAAAACTACCTTTGCACTTCTAAAAAAAGCTTATACAAAAAATTAATTTTTAAATTTAATAATTCAATATGAGTAACACAAAAAGAGTCTACACATTCGGTAACGGACTTGCCGAAGGTAAAGCGGACATGAAAAATTTGCTCGGTGGAAAAGGAGCAAACCTTGCTGAAATGAATTTGATTGGAGTACCTGTTCCTCCGGGATTCACTATTACTACAGATACTTGTAGCGAGTATTATTCTTTGGGTAAAGAAAAGGTTGTTGAACTTTTGAAACCTGAAGTTGAAAAAGCTATTGCGCTTCAGGAAGTATTGATGAATTCAAAATTTGGAGATATTGAAAACCCAATGTTGGTTTCAGTTCGTTCAGGTGCTCGTGCTTCAATGCCGGGTATGATGGACACTATTTTGAACCTTGGTTTGAATGATGCAGTTGTAGAAGGTATGACCCGTAAAACAGGTAATGCCCGCTTTGCATGGGATTCTTACCGTCGTTTTGTACAAATGTATGGTGACGTGGTACTGGGTATGAAACCTGAAAATAAAAATGATGCTGACCCTTTTGAAGAAATTCTTGACCATTTGAAAGAAGAAAAAGGAGTAGAATTAGATAATCAACTTTCTGTTGACGATTTAAAAGAATTGGTGGCTAAATTTAAAGCTGCTGTAAAAAAACAAACCGGACATGATTTTCCTGAATCAGCTTACGAGCAACTTTGGGGTGCTGTTTGTTCAGTATTCGATTCATGGATGAACGACCGCGCTATCCTTTACCGCAAAATGGAAGGAATTCCTGCCGAATGGGGAACTGCTGTAAGTGTACAAGCTATGGTTTTTGGTAACATGGGCGAAACTTCTGCTACGGGAGTATGCTTTAGCCGTGATGCTGCAACAGGTGAAGATCAGTTTATTGGCGAATACCTGATTAATGCTCAGGGCGAAGATGTGGTTGCAGGTATCCGTACACCACAACAAATCACCAAAATTGGTTCGCAACGTTGGGCAGTATTGGCTGGTATTTCTGAAGAAGAACGTATAGCTAAATATCCTTCGATGGAAGAAGCAATGCCATCAATTTACAAAGAACTTGATGCTATCCAGACCAAACTGGAAAATCACTACAAAGATATGCAGGACATGGAGTTTACCGTACAGGAAGGTAAATTGTGGTTCCTGCAAACCCGTAACGGAAAACGTACCGGTGCTGCTATGGTTAAAATTGCAGTAGATATGCTTCGTCAGGGAATGCTTGATGAAAAAACAGCTATCCTCCGTGTTGATCCAAACCGTTTGGACGAATTACTCCACCCTGTATTCGATAAAAAAGCCATCAAAGAAGCAAAACTTATTGCTAAAGGATTGGCTGCTTCTCCGGGAGCTGCGTCAGGTCGTGTAGTTTTCAATGCTGATGATGCTGCTGAATGGGCGCAACATGGTGAAAAAGTAATCATGGTTCGCGTTGAAACTTCTCCTGAAGATTTAGCCGGTATGGCTGCAGCTCAGGGAATTCTGACTGCACGTGGCGGTATGACTTCTCACGCTGCTGTTGTTGCTCGTGGTATGGGTAAATGCTGCGTATCAGGTGCCGGAACATTGAAAATAGACTATGCTGCCAAAGTAATGGAAGTAGATGGTTTAGTGGTTAAAGAAGGCGATTATATTTCATTGAATGGTTCAACCGGAGATATTTTCTTAGGAAAAGTAGGAACTTCGGAAGCCGAATTAGATGCAGATTTCGCAGAATTAATGACATTGGCCGACAAACACACCAAAATGGCTGTTCGTACCAATGCTGATACTCCTCACGATGCACAGGTTGCCCGCAAATTTGGTGCTACCGGTATCGGACTTTGCCGTACAGAACATATGTTCTTCGAAGGTGAAAAAATCAAAGCTATGCGCGAAATGATTCTGGCTGAAGATGAAGCCGGACGTCGTGTTGCTTTAGCAAAAATTCTTCCTTATCAACAGGAAGATTTCGAAGGTATATTCGAAGCAATGGCAGGTTGTCCGGTTACCGTTCGTCTGCTCGATCCACCGTTGCACGAATTTGTGCCTCACGATGAAAAAGGACAACGCGAAATGGCAGAAGCAATGGGCGTTTCATTGAAAGTAAT
>CAIQOG010000523.1 GCA_903873355.1 uncultured Bacteroidales bacterium | reverse complement strand
TTGATTCCTCGTCAACAGTTTGATATCGCCGTTCAGGCAGCTATCGGAGCAAAAATTATTTCGCGCGAAACCATTAAAGCCGTTCGTAAAGATGTGACTGCCAAGTGTTATGGCGGTGACATCAGCCGTAAACGAAAACTGCTCGAAAAACAGAAAAAAGGGAAAAAACGCATGAAACAAATCGGCAATGTGGAAGTTCCACAGAAAGCGTTTTTGGAAGTGCTGAAGCTGGATTAAATTGCCCCTAACCCCTTAAAGGGGAACTGGGTTGATTTACTACAAATAGTTTAATTGTGTTTTTCAAAGACAGTACTAATATAATTCCCCTTTAGGGGTTAGGGGCCAATGTTTTTTCTTATCCTCATCTTTCTTCTCGGTTACGCTGCAATTATTTTTGAGCATAACCTGAAAGTCAATAAAACGGCCCCGGCTTTACTGACAGGAGTTTTGATGTGGACCGTTTATATGCTTTCTTCAACCGATAAATCCTTAGTCAACGAACAACTTCTTTCTCATTTGGGCGATATTTCGGGCATCCTGTTCTTTCTGATGGGTGCTATGGCAATAGTGGAGCTGATCGATGCACATGATGGTTTCGAAATCATTACCGATTTTATTCATTCAACGAATAAACGTACTCTGATTTGGATTGTTGGTTTTCTATCGTTTTTCCTGTCGGCTATTCTTGATAATCTAACCACTACTATTATAATGGTATCACTGTTGCGGAAACTTATACGCAATCAGAATGACCGGCTGCTGTTTGTCGGGATTGTCGTTATTGCAGCCAATGCAGGCGGTGCTTGGACTCCCATTGGCGACGTAACCACCACCATGCTGTGGATTGGCGGACAAATTTCGAGTGCTAATATCATGCAGAAACTCTTCCTGCCAAGTCTGGTTAGTTTGCTTGTGCCGCTGGTTGCTGTTACTTTCAGTCTGAAAGGCAAAGTTGACAGATTAAACATTACTACTGATTTTTCCAAAAAACAACATACCAAAAGGCAGCAAAAAACAATTCTGATTGCCGGAATTCTGTCGCTGATTATTGTTCCCGTTTTCAAAACGCTCACCCATCTTCCGCCTTTTGTAGGTATGCTTTTCAGCGTGGGCATACTGTGGGTAATTACCGAACTGATGCACAGTAAAGGGGATGTAAAAAAGAAAAAACATTTGACTCTGGTCAATGCACTTCAAAATATCGATATTCCTACCATCTTATTTTTTCTTGGAATTTTGCTGGCGGTGGCAGCTTTGCAGTCGGCAGGAGTGCTGGTTTATTTAGCCGAGTGGCTGACAAAATCAATCGGCGATTTGCGGGTCGTTGTGCTTTCTACCGGACTTTTATCTTCGGTGGTGGATAATGTGCCGCTGGTAGCTGCCGCTCAAGGTATGTACTCTCTTAATCAATACCCGATGGATCATTTTATATGGGAATTTTTGGCCTATTGCGCCGGTACAGGAGGCAGTATCCTTATTATCGGTTCAGCTGCGGGAGTGGCTGCCATGGGTATGGAAAAAATTAATTTCTTTTGGTATGTAAAGAAAATCAGTTGGTTGGCTTTATTGGGATATTTTGCAGGTGCGGTGGTATACCTGGCTTTTCAATATTTCTCTTCTTAAATAGATAAATCAAAATGATTATCCGCAATTAACATATCATTTACGTGATTTTCTGTATTTCATGCGTTCATATTTATTTTTTAGTTAGTTGTCACATGGAACCTGTCTGCCGTCAGGCAAGCTCGCATGTCAGATTATCACTGTCTTTTTTTGCCAGCCAAGCGGCAAAGCCGAGCGGGTGAACTCTTTGTTCATGCTCGTTTCATGTTTTTTCAAAGCGATATTTAGGGGCGTAGCCCGGAAATCTTCGTAGCTCAATGAAATGTGATTCAAGCAAAGGGGCTTTAGCCCTGACATCTTAAACAATAGATTTCAGGGCTAAAGCCCCTCTATTTCTATTCTATATTTATTTCTACGATGATTCCAGGACTACGCCCTTCTTTTTCAAATTTAACCATTTAATTATCTTCTGTATACATGACGGATAATCATTTAAATCAAAATCAGTACTGTTGTTGGTTATCATGCTGAATTAAATCAAAATATCAGGACTTTCTTCGGTCTTGTTACTGTTTTTGGAAAGCCTACTGTTAGACCGAAAATATCAATGAACTCATTAATTTTAAAAATTTCTCTATTGCTTTTTCACTTGTAGTAAAAAATACATAGAATGCGCCTCTATTACGGAAAAAAATCAGTAATAGAGGCGTTTTTGCAGTTAAAACAGGGAAATGCTACTATTAACATAGTTATTTATTTCATTTTAGAAAAAAATATCAGTTATTGTTTATTTAAAGTAATATTATCAAAAAAACGGTTTGCCATATTCATTAAAAAATCTTATACATCTAAATATCAAACCAATACACTAGCCACGTAACAGCATGCACATATTAACTTATTGAATTTATCCTTTTTTTGGCATACCATTTTCTCCGAATTGAAATAATATTTCTGTATATTTTTTCGATTTATCATCAAAAATACTTGTTTTTTAATTTTTAATACTTTATTTTTGCCTTTCGATATAATAAACTTCCTTTAAAATTAAAGAAGATTAATAAACAAAATGTTAAATTTATGAGAAAACTAACGTTCTTATTGGCTTGCCTATTTTTGGTTAGCGTAGGTGTGGTTAATGCTCAGTCAAAATCCATTTCGGGAAAGGTATTTTCCGCGGATGACGGGCAACCTGTTATTGGTGCACAAGTAAAGGTAAAAGGCAGTACTGTTGGTACAATTACCGGACCTTCTGGTGAGTTTAAAATCAACTTGTCGGCAAATGCAAAAAATTTGGTCATATCTTTCATAGGTATGAAAACAGTTGAGATTGAAGCAAAAAACAACTTAGTAGTTCGACTAGAGGCCGATTCCAAACAAATGGATGAAGTTGTGGTAACAGCTGTAGGTATTAAACGCTCTTCTAAGGCCTTAGGGTATTCAGCCACACAAATTTCGAGTGCTGATATTACCTCAACAGGAAACCGTAGTGCTTTCAATGCACTTGAAGGTAAAATTGCAGGGGTAGAAATTACTTCAGCATCAGGAGCACCAGGTTCTTCAACCCGTGTTATTATGCGTGGGTTCAATTCATTAGGTGGATCGAATCAACCACTTTATGTAGTTGATGGGGTGCCTATCAGTAATGGTCAGGTTGGTTCTACTTCTATTAATGGTGGAACAGACTTTGGTAACCGTGCTAATGACATTAACCCAAATGATATTGAATCAATGACAATATTAAAAGGTGGTTCTGCAACTGCATTATATGGAGGTAGAGCTTCTTCAGGTGTTATTGTTATTACAACCAAAAATGGTTCAAAATCAAAGGGGAAAGCAAAGGTAAATATAACATCTACAACAACTTTTGACACTCCACTCAGATTACCTTATATGCAGAATGAATTTGGACAAGGTTGGTATGACCGTGGAGGTGGCTTAGCTGACTTGCAGGAAAATGGAAGCTGGGGTCCTAAATTTGATGGAAAACCACGGAAATGGGGTTTTGTTGTTGATAATCAACAATTGGTAAAACCATACGTAGCTTTACCTACCAATGTTAGTGATTTCTTTGATACCGGCCGTACATTAAACAATAGTGTATCTGTTTCAAACGGTGATGAAGACAAAAGTTATTTTATTTCATTCGGAAATATAGATGCCGATGGTATTATGCCTTCAGATGCTGATTCATATAAACGTAATAATCTTACACTGACCGGTTCTTCAAAGTTCCTTAAAATATTCACAGTTTCTGCTTCTTTAAACTATGTGAGAAAAGATCAGAAATTTGTTCCGACCGGACAAGACCAAGCAGTATTGGATGGTCTCTGGCAATCAGCCCGCGACATAAGCATAGTAGATCAAAAAGACTACAACAATAAATTTAACAATGTAGATAACTATTTTACCGTTTACGCTCAAAACCCATATTATGTACTGAACGAACATGGTAATAAATTTATGGAAAACCGTATGTACGGAAATGCTAACCTTGAGGCTAAAGTGTCACCCTGGTTAACTGCCCGTTTTGTTATTGGTAGTGATGTATCAAACAGTACATTGAAAACATGGAGAGCTATCACAAATTGTTCACGTGCAGACTATAATGATGATCCCGGTCAGGTTACCGAAGGTTCATACTTCTCTTCTGAATTAAATACTGACTTCATGTTGGAATTCAAAAAAGATTTTAACGAAGATTTTTCAGTAGGTGGAATTTTAGGTCACAACTTTAATCAACGTGATTCACGCTCTCAAACTGCCTCGGTTATTGGTCTGAGTATTCCTAATTTCTACAATCTGTCGAACAGTTCTGCAACTCCGTCAGTTTCAGGGGACTTAACTCAACGCCGTTTGGTGGGTGTGTATGGTCAGTTAAACTTAGGTTATAAAAACTATTTTTACCTGAACATGACTGCACGTAATGACTGGTCCTCGACTCTTCCTGCTGCTAATCGTTCATTCTTCTATCCAAGTGTGGATGCTAGTTTTATCTTTTCTGAATTGATCGATGCTAAAGACTTTCTTTCATTTGGTAAACTTCGTGCAGGTATTGCTCAAACCGGTAAAGATGCTGATCCTTACAGAGTGTTCTCTATCATGACTCAAACAGTACATGACGATGGATATCGCACATTGGAATATCCATTGGCCGGTGGCGTCAATGGTTTTACAGTAAGCAATACTATTGGAAATCCAAAATTACAACCTGAAATTTCAACTGAAAAAGAAATCGGTTTGGAAATGCAATTCCTGAACAAACGAATTGGTTTAGATTTATCATTGTATGATAAAACAACAACTGACCTTATTTGGGCAGCAACTATTCCATCTTCAACCGGTTATACTTCACAAATTCAAAACCTTGGTGAGATTAACAATAAAGGTGTTGAAATAGCTCTTTCTTTGGTTCCAATAAAAACTAAAGATTTAGAATGGGAAATTAATTGTAACTTTACCAGTAACAAAAACTTGTTAGTTAAATTGAACGACGAATTAACTCAGGTAAACGTTGGTGGAACTTCTTCAATTGGTTTTGTTAATCGTCCGGGCTATGAAATGGGATTATTTGAAGGTATTGTTCCTGCAACAGACCCTAGTGGAAATCCTGTTGTGAATGCTCAGGGTTTACCTGTATTTAAAGATACTAAAGACATTATTGGAACATCTCAGAACAAGTTCCGTATTGGTGGTGGTACTTCTTTAACCTACAAAGGGTTGAAACTTCATGCTTCATTCGATTATCGTGAAGGCGGACAAATGTACTCTCGTACTGCTGAAATTCTTTACTTTACTGGTAATGCACAACAAACAACTTACAACGATCGTCAACCATTTATTATTCCAAATTCAGTTCAGTTAGTAAATGGTAACTATGTTGAAAATACTGTTGCAGTTGCAGGTTTCAGTAACACTATGAACCTTTATTATAATCAAAGTTATAATGCAGGGAAAGGTGGAGCTTATGCATTGGTAGATAAAACTTACTTTAAACTAAGAGAACTTAGTATTTCTTATTCTTTACCAAAATCATTGTTGGCAAATACATTTATCAGCACAGTTGATGTTGCATTGGTTGGAAACAATTTATTCTTGTGGACACCTAATTCAAACTTATTAATCGATCCTGAAATGACAACATTTGGTACCGATATGGCAGCTGACTTTGGAGATTACGGTGCAACCCCTTCTACTCGTAGCCTTGGGTTTAACGTAAAATTAGGATTTTAATACTGTATAATTTATAAAAAAAGTAATATATGAAACGAATAAAATATTATTTAGCTGCACTGGTTACCGGTGTGTTGCTACTAAATAGTTGCAGCGACAACTTTTTAGATATAAATGTAAGTCCAAATGATCCAGCCGAAGTAACTCTTAACTTAGCGTTACCAAGTGGAATTTCAGGGTCTGCATTTGTTTTGGGTGGTTATTATCAGGCAGTGGGCGGTTATTGGTCACAACAATATGCTCAGGCTCCTGCTGCTTCGCAATGGGCAGAATGGGAATCGTACAATTTGGACGAAAACGATTTTGACCGTCAGTTTACACTGATGTATGCCGGTGCTTTGAATGATTACCAATATGTAAGAAAAAAAGCTTCTGCAACACAGAATTGGTCATACTATGCTATATCAACTTTGATGCAAGCATATACTTTCCAGGTAATGGCTGACTTGTATGACAAAGTGCCTTTTACTGAAGCATTACAAGGAACAGTTTATCCACAACCTCATTATGACGCTGGAACAGTTGTTTATGACAGTCTGTTGGCTCGTATCGATGTTGCTGTTGCTAAAGACTTCACCGCAAGTACTTCTCAATCGGTTGGAACATCAGATTTGGTTTTTGGTGGTGCAATTAGCGACTGGAAAAAATTTGCCAACACATTGAAACTTGAAATTTATTTACGCTATGTAAATGTTGATGCAACAACTGCTGCAAAAAACAGATATAAATCTCAAATCCTTGCATTGCTGGCAGAAAACAACTTCCTGGATAAAGATGCTAAATTTACTGCATTTAAGAAAGAAGTTACCGGTGGTAATCCTTTCTGGAATACTTTTGGTGACCGCTTAACAGGTAATATTGTAGCTAACACTACTTTAATGAAGTTTTTAAATGATAGTTCAGATTTGCGTTACACTAAACTTTTCAGAGCTTCAGAAACCGGTGCAACTTTCAAAGCTATGGCAACCGGTGATTCTAAAAACCACTCTACTGAAACTATTAAAAACTACTGTGTTCCAACTATTTCAAAAGACACACTTGCACCGGTATATTTCTTCTCAAAAGAGGAAGTTCTGTTTTTGATTGCTGAAGCTCAAGAACGCTATGGTAGCTCAGCTGCTGCAAAGACAGCATTCAATGCCGGCGTAAACGCTTCATTAACAAGTCTTGGTTTGGCTGCAAATTCAAAAGTTTACGCTTATACAGGACTTCAATCTATTATGGAACAAAAATGGATTGCAGCTACGAATAAAAGATCAATTGAATCTTTCTTTGACTATAATCGTACAGGTCTCCCAAATATTATGACCCCATCTTCTACTTCGGTATTGAATCCGGGTGAAAGACCTAAACGCTTATTATTCCCTACAGGCGAACGTAAAACAAATTCCAACACTCCTGACAAAGTTGCTTTGACTGTAGGTGTTTGGTGGAGTAAATAATTTAAAAAAATAATTCATTATGAAAAAAATATTATTTATATCTTTAATTGCAGCTTTTATTTTAAGCTCTTGTAAAGAAGATTCTTTAGGTGTATCCTTTATGGTTACTTACCCAACAATGACTTTAAAAGGCGATGTGGCTTTAACAATTCCTGTTGGTGGTACGTATACTGAAAGTGGATGCACGGTAAAAGAAGGCGATCGTGATTTAAGTAGCCTTATTACTGTAAGCGGAACTGTAGACCCTACAACTCCCGGTGTTTATACGATAACCTACACTTACAAAAATGCAGGTAAAATTGTTCCAACTGATAGTTTAGAAATGACCGCACGCAGGTATGTGGGTGTAATTAATGCAGCAGCATATGCTATGGATATTTCAGGAAAATATCGTCGTAATGCCGGTGCATTAGGTTATGTAACTGTATCTAAAACAGCTTACCCCGGATTATATATTAACAACAATCCCGGCGGTGCTACAAGCACAGGTACATCAGCCGGTATAAGTGTTGATAATATATTAATTTATATGTTCCAACCAACTGCTACTACGGTAACTGCTCCATCGCAAGATAGTTCTGCCGGAGAGTTTGCTTGTACAGGCGGAATTTATGATGCTACCGGTGCTGCTCCATTATTTAAATGGGTATGCGTAAATGCTGGTTATGGGACCGCGGTTAGAACTTTTATTAAACAATAATTTAAAAAAGAATAAAGATGAAAAAGATAAATTATTTAATACTGTTACTGGTAGTTATCGTTGGAGTTTCTTGCGAGCCTACTTATGTAAAAGAATATAGCTGGGCTTACCCTGTGGCCGGTGATTGGACATTAAGACCATATGTTGCTGGTGTTGAAGTCGCTGGAGGACCATTTGAGTTTAAAACTTATAATTCTGCATTTGGTAAAGATTCAGTTTGGTTGGATGATTATGCTACCACTTCTTCTAATGGACATTTTTGGAGTTTTAAAATAAAAGTTGCAGTTGACATGACTGCTAAAACTTTTAGCACTACAGGCTCAAAGAATACTATTACTGGATATCCAATTAATATTATTGTTACTAACGGAAAAATCGTCAACAATGACAGCATCACTATGGATGTTGAATTCGGAGATGATCCCGGGAAAATTTATCAATTGGCCGGTCATCGTACAACTTCCTACGAAGAGTATGTGCAATAACAATTATTTAAACTAATCAGAAAAAGAGTTCTTCATTATTGAGGGGCTCTTTTTTTTGCAAAAACACCAAATAAGCCATTGTAGATTAGTCAATAAATATCTTCCTGTTTTCAACAAAGTAATTTTTGGAATTTTATGAATTACACAGATCCAATGTCAACAAAATATATTTAACACTACTCCTTGTAAAATAAAAAATTACATGATATTTGACAGAAAATTTATAAAAATACATTGAATATGAAACAATTAACGGTTAATAAATGTAGATTCCCCAAATATTTATGTATTTTTGTAGCCTTTTGCTTTTGTCGTACAGAAATTCAGTTGGATTTATGAAAAAATTGATTTTAATATTTTCTTGCATTTTTTTCTCAATAGGAATAATATTTGCACAAACAATAAACATCTCGGGAACTGTTGTTGATGAGTCAAATGAACCGGTTATTGGTGCCACTGTATCTTTAAAAGAGAACAAACAGGTTGGGACTGTGACGAATATTGAAGGAAAGTTCAAACTTTCTGTTCCTGCGAAATCCAAATCGATTGTTGTTTCATATATTGGTATGAAAGCTCAGGTTTTGGAGATAAAGCCTGTGATGAAAATAACGTTACACAGCGATGAGCAGCAGTTACAGGAAGTAGTTGTAACAGGGATGCAAAAAATGGATAAGCGATTGTTTACCGGAGCTACCACTAAAATAGATGCTAAGGATGCAAAATTAGATGGAGTTGCCGATATTAGCAGGGCGTTGGAAGGTAAAGCTGCTGGCGTATCTGTGCAAAATATCTCCGGTACATTTGGTACTGCCCCAAAAATACGTGTACGAGGTGCAACGTCCATTTATGGAAACTCAAAACCATTGTGGGTTGTAGATGGTGTGGTAATGGAAG
>CAIQOG010000522.1 GCA_903873355.1 uncultured Bacteroidales bacterium | reverse complement strand
TATTTGCAGTAAATTTCAAATACCAGTTTTTTTCGTCTGGATTCGTTATATATGATCCAGAACCTCCTAGCGTATAATAATTAAATTCCTGTGAAGTTTCACCAACCAGTACTGAAAAATCATGTTTACCAATTTTCTTACTGTAAGTAGCAGTGTTTTCATTAATGATAGTAGAATATTTAGTCATACTTGAAGATAAATGGTTGACTGGATTTCTGTCAAACGATGAATATTCATAAGCATACATAAAAGACCTACTGTTAACATTAGATAAATCCATGCTGATATCCGAGCGAATCAACAAACCTTTTATCGGAGTAATTTCAACATAAGCATCACCAACCCAACGCTCAGCAACATCTTTTGGAACTATATTTTGAACCATACTGAATGGATTTGTCACGTTTTTAAAGTTCGAAGATGCTGAAATCTGTCCACTCAAATCGCGACCTAGTGGATACGCACCTTTTGCAACGGTAGAATAACTCCATGCACCCTGTGGATAACGGGTTGGATCCCACGGTGCCATAGCCAGTGCTGCTGATAATATAGAAGCTCCCGGACTAGCATTATTATTCATGGCGTTACGTCCGGTAGAAGTCATAAACGAAAGATTTTGACCTATCTTTAACCAGGAGCGAACATTGTGAGCGGTATTTACGCGAAGGGTTAAACGATTATAGTTAGAACCGATTACTGTACCGTTTTGGTCAAAATAGCTGGCACTAATAGCGTAGGTGGATGTTTTGCTTCCCCCATCAATTGAAATATGATGGTTCTGAATAGTGGCATCTTTTTGAAAAACCGCATCCTGCCAATCTGTAACAACAGTGTTATAATCCATACCGTTAGGATAGGTATCTGTTTTAATTCTAGGGAAAAATTGTAATTTAGTCCCCGTTTTATAAGTTTCAATCCATTTGTTTAAGCCATATTGTGTCAGATAATCGTTAGATCCATCAAATGTTGAAATTGTTTTGGTAAATTCATCGCGACCCATAAGACTCAGTTTATTCCAACGGTTTTGAACTCCGAAATAACTATCCACCGAAATGTTCCCCTTAGGGTTATCCGAGCCACGCTTGGTAGTAACCAGAATTACACCGTTAGCACCACGTGATCCGAAAATGGCTGTTGCTGATGCATCTTTCAATATTTCAGTAGATGCAATATCGCCGGGACTAAGGAAGCTGATATTATCAAGAATCACACCATCTACAACATATATAGGATCAGAACTACTAAGAATAGAACCAATACCACGAATACGAACTTGAGCCGAAGCTCCCGGTTGTCCGCTGCTGGCATTAATAGTAACTCCTGCTGCACGACCCTGTAGTGCCTGATCAATTCCTGAAACAGGAATTTGTTTAATTTTATCAGCACCTACCGAAGATACCGCACCGGTCAAATCACTTTTCTTCATAGTACCGTAACCAATAGCTACCACCTCGTCAAGCATTTTGGTGTTAGCCTGCAATACTACATTAATAGTAGTAGAAGCATTAATCTGTTTTGTCTGTGGAAGGTATCCAATATAAGAAAATACAATAGATTTGCCCTGTGGTACTTTGACAGTATATTTTCCATCAATATCGGTAATAGTTCCCATTCCGCTTACACCCTGAACCATTACACTTACTCCTGTCAAAGCTAAACCATCGTCCGAAGAAGTAACTACTCCGGAAACCTGCAAATTCTGAGCAGATGCCAAAGCCGTAAATGTAAACGCCAATAAAAGTAATAGTGTTTTTTTCATACTGACTTAATTTAAAAATTATATAAATTAGAATTGAAAATAAATGTTGACTAATTTGTAATATTTTGACTGAAATGAACATTGCAAATGTAGG
>CAIQOG010000521.1 GCA_903873355.1 uncultured Bacteroidales bacterium | reverse complement strand
TAATGTTCTTCTATCGTGTTGTCGGTAATCACCATGCGTGGCGGCTTACCAAACATATCTTCGAGCGCCAAATCGATAGGATTGGCCCCCCAGCCCCCTGAAGGGGGAGTTTGGCTCGTTAATTCAGACTTTATAGAATTAAGTACTTTCTCAATATTATTCAATACCTCTTCATTTGTAAAACGAATAACTTTGAATCCATATTCTTCAAAAAGTTGAGTTCTTAATTTGTCATATTCAATTACTTCAGGGTCGTTATGATAACCTCCATCTACTTCAACAACTAATTTATTTTGTAAACACACAAAATCAGCAATGCAATCACCAATGATATGTTGTCTTCTGAATTTAGAATTATCAAGGTTTTTGCCTTTTAGCTGTTCCCAAAGAAATTCTTCTGCCGGAGTCGGATTATGTCTGTTTTTTACGGCCAATTCTTTTAAGCGGGAGTATAATGATGGATATGCTGTTTGCATACCCACTTTTTGTTCCCCCTTTAGGGGGTTAGGGGGCACTGCAAAAGTCAATCGCATATCACCGGTAGTTTCACCAACCACATAGAAAGGAGCGCGCTCACGTTCCGCAATTTTCTTTACTTTTTCAATATCGTTTTCACGAATTATCATTCCCATGCGTTCCTGACTTTCGTTGCCCACAATTTCTTTGGCACTCAAGGTCGGATCGCCTACGGGTAAAGCCGACATGTCGATTTTTCCACCGGTAGTTTCCACCAGTTCCGATAAACAGTTCAGGTGACCGCCTGCACCGTGGTCGTGAATGGATACAATCGGGTTTGATTCGGCTTCGGCCAGCGTACGAATCACATTGGAAACACGTTTCTGCATTTCGGGGTTGGCACGTTGTACGGCATTCAGCTCAATGGCATTGTCGTACGAACCGGTTTGTACGGAAGAAACGGCAGCACCACCCATACCAATGCGGTAGTTGTCGCCACCCATCACCACCACTTTCTCACCTGCAGCCACATCGCCTTTCAGCGCGTCGCGCATAGTGCCGAAACCAACACCACCGGCCATCATAATCACTTTATCATAACCGAATTTCTTGTTGTTTTCCTCGTGCTCGAAAGTAAGCAGCGAACCGCAAATAAGCGGCTGACCGAATTTATTTCCGAAATCCGAAGCTCCGTTCGAAGCTTTAATCAGAATCTGTTCAGGGGTTTGGTACAGCCATTTGCGGGGTGCAATAGATTTTTCCCACTGACGACTGTTATCGTTACGGGAGTAGGAAGTCATATAAACTGCTGTTCCGGCAATAGGTAAGCTGGCTTTTCCTCCGCCGAGGCGGTCGCGGATTTCACCACCGGTTCCGGTTGCCGCACCGTTGAATGGCTCAACCGTAGTGGGGAAGTTATGTGTTTCAGCTTTGAGCGAGATAACCGAGTCGATTTCTTTTGTTTCAAAATAATCGGGTTTATCGCCGCTGGCAGGTGCAAACTGCTCTATTTTAGGTCCGGCATTGAAAGCTACATTGTCTTTGTAGGCCGAAACTAATTTATTGGGGTTTTCTTCCGAAGTTTTGCGGATGAGTTTGAACAGCGTCAGTTCTTTTTCTTCGCCGTCAATCACGTATTGTCCGTTGAAGATTTTATGGCGGCAGTGTTCGGAGTTTACCTGCGAAAATCCGAAAACCTCGCTGTCGGTAAGTTTGCGACCTACTTTTCGGCTAACCTGATTCAGATATTCTATCTCGTCGGCGCTCAGAGCCAGCCCTTCCTGATCGTTGTAGGCAGCCACATCGTCGATATACAGAATCGGTTCGGGTTGTTTGTTGATGGTGAAAATATCCTGATTCAGTCCTGAATAAATACGTTCCAGCATGGGGTCATATTCCAGACTTCCCTGCACGGATGGTGTATGAGGCATCAGTCTGTACTCTTCTATACGAAGAATGCCGCTGATACCCATGTTTTGAGTGATTTCAACGGCATTCGTACTCCAGGGAGTAATCATCTCGCGGCGCGGACCTATGTAATTCCCTGTAACACTGGAAGTTTCGAGCAGAGTTGCATCACTGAAAAGCCATTCTAGTTTTCGCACGTCGTCCACTTTCAGCGGGCTGTTGGATTGTACGGCGTAAAGGTGTTGGGCGGGAGTCCGGAAAAATAAAATCATAATTTATTTTGAGGTTTTATGTATTTTAAGTTGGGGAAAATCATCTGACAATCAGTTATTTGAATAAAAATACTATTGACATGCAATTTGCTTGTAAAGATAGTCAATTATTACCGACTCCAAAATATTTCTTTTGTAAAAAAGGGTAGTTCTATGCTGTAAAAAAAGAAAATCAGAACCTTCAT
>CAIQOG010000520.1 GCA_903873355.1 uncultured Bacteroidales bacterium | reverse complement strand
GTATTAAACTTCCTAAGTCTCTTAAATATATTGGACAACAGGCATTTTACAACTCTGGCTTACAAAGTATTGTTATTCCTGATTCTGTAATAACTATTGATAAAACGGCTTTTTTTGCATGTTCGGCATTGACAGATGTAATTCTTGGTAATTCCGTGAAAACTATAGGGAATGATGCTTTTTTTATGTGTTATAATTTAAAGAGTATTAATATCCCTGCATCAGTTGATACCATTGGAATAACTTCTTTTCAAGAGTGTTATGAATTAAGAAATATAAATATTCCTGCTTCGGTAAAGTGTATTGGTTATAGGGCATTTAATAATCCCTTGATAACTGTAGATGATAATAATCCAAATTATTCAAGTCTTAACGGTGTATTGTATAATAAATTAAAAACAGTTCTTTTGTATTGTCCGATTTTAATCTCTGGGAGATTTAATATTCCAAATGGTGTAGTCAAAATTGAAGATAGTGCTTTTGAAAGATGTTATTTTATAAATGCCATATACATACCTTCATCTGTTAGTACAATAAATAATTGGGCATTTGATCAATGCACAATGAAAGAATTAACAATTCCTGCTTCAGTAAGTACTATTGGTAATAATGTTTTTCATGGTTGTTCCAGGTTGAAATCAATATATTCATACCGATCAATCCCACTAAGCATTGATAAAAATGTGTTTTTAGGTGTTGATACTTTACATTGTAAATTGTATGTAAAGGAATCATCCATTTCCAAATATCGCCAGGCTGTAGGTTGGAAGAGTTTCCAAAATATAGTAAAAAGAGCTTATTACATTCAAACCGATAATATCCGTGAACTGACAAGCAGAGAAATAAGCATCCCTGTAAAATCAGCGGTTATTTTTGAAGATGATTCCATTTCGGCTTATCAGTTCGAGATGAGATATGATTCTGTACGGTTAAAATACAAAAATTATAACACTGACACTCTGATGACGAATTCGGGTTCGGTAATTGTAAACAGCAATACTCCCGGTGTACTCAAGGTCGGATTTATGTCAGATGCATACCTGGCAGGAGAAGGAAGCTTGATTAATCTACAGTTTAGCATAGATAAATCGGGTGTAACAACCCCTAATTTCACGAAGTTCCTGTTGAATTCAACAAAGACTGACAGTATCAGGGAAGGAAGCATTGAAATTATAGCATACGGCGATGTGGATTACAATCAGGAAGTGCAGTCCTATGATGCTTCGCTGGCACTTGTCAAATCTGTAGGATTAAATCCATTGCCTACGGTAGATCCTACTCCATGGGAAGCACTCAGAACCGATGTGGCCGATGTGGATGGTAATCAATCTATTACAGCTTATGATGCAGGCTTAATCCTGAAAAAATCTGTTGATTTGATCGATAAATTCCCTATTGAAATAGTAGGTTTAAATAGCGCACCTACCGTTATGAAAACTACTGCTATATCGGATATTGCCGACGTAACCGCAAGCGTAGAGAACTCACGTATTGTTTTCAGGTCGTACGGTAATTTAGTCGGATTAAACCTATCAATAACCGGAGATCTTTCATCATTGGATAAGCCGATAATAACATCTTCGATGATTCAGGCTAAAAATATCAGTTCCGATAAGTATGTGGTAGGTCTTGCAGCTGCTAACTCACCGACTGACGGAACAACTATTATGACTATTCTTCTGAAAGCAACTTTGACTGACGATTTGACTCTCAATATGATTGTAAATACTCAGGAAAAGGTAATTTCAATATACAAAAACGCAACAGGAGTAAATACACTTTCGGATAATACAGCAAAAGTATACCTTGATCCTACTACAAATGAATTGCATTTCGGTCATTTTAATGGCAAATGTACAGTCAGTATTTTAAACATGAGTGGAATGACTTTATTCAACGGACAGATTCAGGCAAATGGACTGATTAAGTTTGAATCTGTATCAAAAGGTATATACCTTATCAATCTTACGGAAGAAAATGGAATTAATACAATTACCAAAATTTTAAAAAGATAATTTCTTTAGCTCGTACCTCATGAAGAAGGCAGTAAGGATTTAACCTTACTGCCTTCTTTATACCAAATAAAACAGGATATTAGTTCTACTTTAGCATATTAAAGATTAAACCACAATAGATACAATGGTATAATATTTTCATTGTTATGAGTGAGTGATTTCCCTTAAAATACAGTCAGGTATTAACCTATTGTGTTCTAAAATTTATCTTTTCTTTGTTTTCTATTGTGACTATTGTGGTTAAGTATTGACCAAGTTTTATTTTAGTAAAGTAGAATTACTCAAAATGAATAGAGTTGAACTTAAAATAAGTGCATCATCAGAAAATCTGAAAATGCACTTGTTAGTAAGTGTCTTTGCGACTCAGTGTGAAGCTATTTAAGCCCCTTTAGGGGTTTGGGGTTTCAAATCAATCACCAGATTCAGTTCATCCAGTTGCGATTGGTCGATTACTGATGGTGCATCAATCATTACGTCCCTGCCCGAGTTGTTTTTCGGGAAAGCCATACAGTCGCGGATAGTATCGAGTCCGGCAAACAGTGAAACCAGGCGGTCCAGACCGAAAGCCAGTCCACCATGAGGCGGCGCACCATACTGAAACGCGCTCATTAGGAAGCCAAACTGTGCCTGAGCTTTCTCCGGAGTAAATCCGAGCAGCTCAAACATACGGTTTTGAAGCTTTGAATCATGAATACGTATTGATCCACCACCCAGTTCTACTCCGTTGATTACCATGTCGTAAGCAGTGGCTCGTACGTCGCCCGGCTTGGTGTCAAGCAACGGTACATCGTCGAGGTTTGGTGACGTAAACGGGTGATGTGTAGCATAATAGCGTTGAGTTTCCTCGTCCCATTCGAACAGTGGGAAGTCAATCACCCACAAGGGTTTGAATATATTCTTATCACGAAGACCTAATCTCGCTCCAACTTCCAGACGCAATTCGCATAAAGCCTTCTGTGTCTTTATCTTAGCACCTGCCAGAATGAGTATCAGGTCGCCCGGTTGTGCATTAAACTTGGCTGCAATAGCTTTCAGGTCGTCGTTAGAATAGAATTTATCCACCGAAGACTTGAAAGTGCCGTCCATTTCGCAACGGATATATACCAGTCCCTTCGCTCCTATTTGTGGACGCTTCACAAAATCGGTCAGTTCATCTAATTGTTTGCGGGTATAGGCTGCACAACCGGTGGCACAAATACCTGCCACATACGGAACACTGTCGAACACCACAAAATCATGCCCTGAAACCTCTTCTTTCAACTCCACAAACTGCATTCCGAAACGGATATCCGGTTTATCGGAACCGTACAACCGCATAGCTTCGTGCCAGGTCATACGTGGGAAAGCTTCAGCAAAATCAATATCTTTCACGAATTTGAACAGGTGTTTCATCATGCCTTCAAACAAATTCAGCACATCTTCCTGATCTACAAACGACATTTCGCAGTCAATCTGCGTAAATTCGGGCTGACGGTCGGCACGCAAGTCCTCATCGCGAAAACACTTGGCAATCTGGAAATAACGGTCGAAGCCCGACACCATTAGCAGCTGTTTGAAAAGCTGTGGTGATTGCGGCAGTGCATAAAACTCACCCGGATTCATACGCGAAGGCACCACGAAATCGCGCGCTCCCTCAGGCGTTGAACCAATCAGAATGGGTGTTTCCACTTCCAGAAAGTTCATTTGGTCTAAGTAACGGCGGGTTTCAAAGGTAATGCGGTGACGCAATTCGAGGTTTTCACGCACATTGGTACGGCGTAAGTCCAGATAGCGGTATTTCATGCGGATGTCATCACCGCCGTCGGTATTTTCCTCGATAGTAAACGGTGGAGTTTGCGACTCGTTCAGCACCTGCAGTTCAGATACAAGTATCTCAACATCGCCGGTTTCCATATTGGCATTCTTGTTACTTCGTTCGGCTACAGTGCCGGTAACCTGAATAACAAATTCACGTCCCAGTTTATTGGCCTGCTCCCACAGGTTAGCATTTACATCCTGATTGAATACCAACTGAGTAATGCCGTAACGATCGCGTATATCCACAAAAGTCATACCGCCCATTTTGCGTGTGCGCTGTACCCAGCCCGAAAGAGTTGTTTGTTGTCCGGAGTTTGAAAGGCGTAATTCGCCGCAGGTGTGTGTTCTAAACATAATTTATAATTTCCAATTCTTTAATTCCCGATTTTCAATGAAGAGCAAAAGTACAAAAAAAATGTCTAATGCTAAATCAGATAAACTATTTTTAGTAAGAATATGTGATTAAACGCAGAGAACGCAAAAGTTATCGCAAAGTAACGTAGAGAACATATAAAAAAACTCTGCGAAAACTCTGTGAACTCTGCGGTAAAAAACAAAAAAAGATGCAAAGAACGAATCTCTGCATCTTCTTTATTCCCCTTTAGGGGTTAGGGGTCTTAAATTGTCACAGTTTCCGGAGAAATTTTCTTTACCAGTCCTTTCAGTACATCACCCGGGCCGAGTTCAGCAAACTCCACAGCACCGTCGGTAACCATGTTTTTCACAGTTTGAGTCCAGCGAACAGGAGCTGTAAGCTGTGCAATGAGGTTTTCTTTGATAGAAACGGGATTTGTCTGTGGATATGCATTAACGTTTTGATATACAGGACATACCGGTGTTGAGAATGTGGTAGCGTTAATTGCTGCCTGAAGTTCTTCGCTTGCAGGTTGCATTAATGGAGAGTGGAAAGCCCCGCCAACAGGCAGTTTAAGCGCACGCTTGGCACCTTTTTCTTTCAATAGTTCGCAGGCTTTGTCGATACCTTCAATTGAACCCGAAATAACCAACTGTCCGGGACAGTTATAATTGGCAGGAACAACCACCAGGTCTTTAATAGAATCGCACACTTCTTCAACAGCTTCGTCACTTAAACCAAGAACGGCAGCCATGGTAGAAGGTTCTTTTTCACAGGCTTTTTGCATAGCCATAGCACGAGCATAAACCAGTCTGAGACCATCTTCGAATGATAATGCACCGGCAGCTACCAAGGCAGAGAATTCGCCCAGCGAGTGACCGGCAACCATATCCGGTTTGAATTCGTCGCCCAGCACGATAGCAGAAATCACAGAATGCAGAAATACAGCAGGTTGTGTTACTTTGGTTTGTTTCAAATCTTCGGGAGTACCTTCGAACATTAAATCGGTGATACGGTATCCCAGAATGTCGTTTGCTTTCTCAAAATACTCTTTTGCCAGAGGCGATTGATCGTACAGGTCTTTACCCATACCTACGAATTGTGCTCCCTGACCGGGAAATACATAAGCTCTCATATTCGTTGTTTAGTTAATTAGTTGATTCGTTGAATAATTAATTGGTTGATTTTTCTTTGCTAATATTTTAGAAAATAGTTTATGTTTTATGACTTTAGGTTCTACGCATTTACAATAAAATACAGCATTAATAGAACTTTCCCGTAACTTATATAATGGTTACAATCAAACTGATTAACGAATCAACAGATTAACCTATATCAAAAACAGAGCGCAAAGGTAATATTTTTAATCTAAAATGCCTAATAAAGCTATTGAAAATATGCAAATAGTTTTGATTATCAGCGTTATAATGTACCGATAAATATTTAAAAACAAAACTGCTGAAACTCTCTGTTTATTAAACAAAAAGCAGTAAATTTGCGTTCAAAATCACGTCATGGAACAGATACTGAAATACTTCCCAAACCTGAGCGAAAAGCAGATAATGCAGTTTAAAGCGTTGTATGACCTTTATGTGGACTGGAATGCGAAAATAAACGTGATTTCGCGCAAGGATATAGAAAATCTGTACGAACATCATGTGCTGCACTCACTGGCTATTGCAGAAATTATTCATTTTCAACCAGGTACAACGGTTTTAGATGTGGGTACAGGCGGAGGATTTCCGGGAGTTCCACTGGCGATTTTGTTTCCTGAAACTAAGTTTGTTTTGATTGATTCCATCGGCAAAAAGATTAAAGTAGGAACTGAAGTTTCGACAGCTATTGGCTTAAAAAACATTACGTTGAAACATCTGAGAGTGCAGGATGAAAAGGGCAAATATGACTTCGTTGTAAGTCGTGCAGTTATGCCACTCGATGATCTGGTGAAACTGGTTAAGAAGAACATAGCAAAAGAAAACCGAAACGCACTCCCCAATGGACTTATATGCCTGAAAGGTGGCGAATTACAGCACGAAATACAACCCTACAAGAACATTGCAGAGCTTTTTGATGTTAGTAGTTTCTTCAACGAGGAATTTTTCAAAACCAAAAAGGCGGTGTATGTTCCTCTGTAATTGTTAGTGGTTAATGATTAGTGATTAATGATATCAACTTTATGAACTTTTTACTTTTAAACTTTATAAACTCACTATATGACAATTAAAACATTCACTTTCAACCCTTTCCAGGTAAATTCCTTTGTTGTTTACGACGAAACAAAGGAGGCTGTTCTTATTGATGCAGGCTGCTATACCGTAGAGGAACAGCAGTTATTGAAAAACTTTATTGACTCTAACAGCCTGACAGTAAAGCGCGTTATCAATACGCATTTGCATCTCGATCATCATTTCGGAAACAAGTTTATTTACGAAACATATAAAGTTGAGCCCGAAGCCGGTGCTGAAGATGAGTTTATGATAGGTGGATTTCAGAATATGGCTTTATTTTATCGCCTTTCGGTAGGGGAAGCACAACCACTTAGCCGACATATTGCTGATGGTGAGGAAATTAGTTTTGGTAACTCTTCCCTGACAGCTCTTCATGCACCAGGACATTCACCGGGAAGTATGATGTTTTATTCCGAAAAAGAAGGGGTATTGTTTGCAGGTGATGTATTGTTTCAGGGTTCTATCGGTCGCACCGACCTGCCCAACGGCAATCATGCCACACTGATCAGGTCGATTACCAATAAAATACTGCCTCTACCCGACTCTACTGTGGTTTATTGTGGTCATGGACCTACCACAACTATTGGTGAAGAGAAAAAGAGCAATCCTTATCTTTAGTGGTTAGAGTTATAAAGATTATTCTCGGTAATATATTGTAATACAGAAGGATGCAGCCACTGAGTTACATCCTTTTTTTGTGCAAGCGCAGCACGGATTTTGGTAGAAGAAATATCGAAATAAGGAGAATCAAGCAGCTGCATCTGAGGATAAAGGTCTGCTACAACTGCAAAATCAAAACCCCGGCGCGGATAAGCATAAACCGGATATTCAGTCAGGATTTGCTGCGGATTCTTCCATTTATCAAACACCAGCGCATTGTCACTGCCAATAATTAAAGCAAACTGATTTTCAGGATATTCATCTGATAGTGCATGTAGTGTATCGATGGTGTAGGAAGGAACAGGAAGTTCAAATTCAATGTCGCAGGCTTTAAAGTGTGGATTTCCGCCAATGGCAGCCATCAGCATATCCAGGCGGATATATTCGTCGAGCAGGTCGGTCTGATTCTTCAGCGGATTGCAGGGCGAAACAACAAACCATATCTCTTCAAACAGCTTTTTATTAATCAGATATTCAGCCAGTTGAGTATGTCCGGTGTGAACAGGATTGAAAGACCCGAAGAATAAGGCTATTTTCATATTGGTTATTGGTTGACTGGCTAATTGAGGATTGGTTAAGAAGAAAAACTAATAATCAAATGAACTGATAAACAAATCAACCAAGTAAGAATTCCCGAATCAATCGCTCAGTTTGAGCCTTTGCCTCATGAAGATTATCGTTCACGATGGTTTTATCAAACTGTGGAGCAAAGGTCATTTCGTAGGAAGCTTTTGCAACCCGTTTTTCAATCATTTCGGGTGAATCAGTAGCGCGTTGAATGAGTCGGTTTTGAAGTTCTTTCACACTTGGTGGTGCAATAAACAGCGCTAAAGAACGGTCGGGAAACTGCTTTTTGATATTCAACCCTCCCACTACATCCACATCGAAAATGATATTGTTTCCGTTTGCAGTAATGCGCTCTATTTCAGTACGAAGCGTACCATAGAAGCAATTTGGGTATACTTCTTCGTATTCAATAAACTCTTTATTATCAATACGTTGCCTAAATTCTTCGGGTGAGAGGAAATAATACTCCACTCCATGCTTTTCTGCACCTCTGGGTGCCCTGCTTGTAGCCGAAATTGAGAATTCAAGCTTGAAACCAAGCTCCAGAATGTGCTTTACCAGGGTGCTTTTACCCGCTCCGGATGGTGCTGAGAATATAATTAATTTACCCGCCATTTTTTCAAATAGTTAGTAGTAGGCAGTTGGCAGTATATGGTTAAAAAAATAGATGTTATGAAATTACTGCAAACTAATTACTGCCGACTGCATACTTATAAAACATTTAAAACCTGCTCTTTGATTTGTTCCAGATCGTCCTTCATTAGCACAACAATCTTCTGCATTTCGCTCTGATTTGACTTTGAGCCGAGTGTATTTATCTCACGTCCAATCTCTTGTGCAATAAAACCGAGTTTCTTGCCGGGTGATTTTTCATGCTGCATAGTTTCTATAAAATAGTCGAGATGGTTGCGCAGACGTACTTTTTCTTCGTTCACATCGAGTTTTTCGATATAAAAGATAAGTTCCTGTTCCAATCGATTTTTGTCATAGTCTATTTTATCAGATAAAGCCTGTAGATTTTCTTCCAGTCGGGCTTTAATCTTCTCTACCCGTTCCATTTCGAAAGGTGCTGTTTCTTCAAGCAACTGACCAATATGTCCAATTTTAGTATTGAAAACGCCTTCCAGTGATCTTCCTTCCTGAATGCGGAACTCAGTCAACTGTTCAATCGCATCAGCAATCACTTTTTTAATCTCAACCCATTCATTTTCATCAAGTTCTGCGGTTTCTGTCTTCATGGCGTCCGGTAGTCGTAACAATACTTCAAACCAGTTGGAAGGTACTTCAATGTCCAAATTGGCAGATAAAGTCTTGATTTGCTCGTAATAAGCCTGCAAAACAGACTGATTAATCTGCGTTACTGATTCTTTACCCGAATTATCGATATACAAAGCAAAGTCAATTTTACCCCGCTCAAGTTTTTGAGCCAGTTCGTTGCGGATTTCAATGTCTTTCTCACGATAAAGTCCCGAAATACGTGTCGAAACGTCCAGTTGTTTGCTGTTCAGGGACTTAATTTCAACCACGATTTTCTTGTTTCCAAATTCGCAGGTAGCTTTACCAAAGCCTGTCATCGATTGAATCATAAACTATTTAGTTTTTTTGTATGTGTAAGAAATACTATGCAAAAGTACAATATTTATTTTAAAGAACCGAAAGCGACTAAAAAGTAATAAATCTTACTGAAAAGAAGAAAAAATGTAACAAAAACGAGAAAAAAAGCACTGTTTTATTTTAATTTTTGAAAATAGTTTATACCTTTGAAAGCCGAATTTAAAAAGTTACTTTATAAAATCAACTGACTCATAAGTTACTGTAATACAAGCATATTAATTATATAACATATTCATTATCAACTTAATTTTAAATTTATTATGGAAAAAACAAAGAAATTCCTCCTCCCTGAGAGTGAATTGCCAACAAAATGGTATAACATCGTGGCAGATTTAGTGAATAAACCACTACCAATGTTACACCCCGGAACAAAACAACCGTTGACAATTGATGATTTAACACCATTATTTGCCAAAGATTTAGCAGAACAGGAACTAAATCAGACCGATG
>CAIQOG010000519.1 GCA_903873355.1 uncultured Bacteroidales bacterium | reverse complement strand
CGGCTGTACCTATGACGAAACTCAGGTGGGAATGTTCCTTTGGGGAAAAATTCCGGCAACATACGCCGACAGTGGCGAACTCGCAGACAAAGTGCTTTACGACTCCAACGTATTTATCACTCCCGGATTTATTTTTGGTGACAAAGGAAACCGCTATATTCGCATTTCACTTTGTGCCAATGACAAAATGCTCGGAGAAGCATTGGAGAGAGTAAAAAAGTTAATTAATTGATTCGTTAACCGGTTAATTGATAATAAATAGGAAATGGTAAATGAACAAATAGTAAATAAATATATGGAACTCGAATCAATTTTACTACCCGGAGTTGACGCAAAACGTCCTCTCATCATAGCCGGACCGTGTAGTGCGGAAACCGAAGAACAGGTTATGGAAACTGCCCGCCGGCTTCATGCCCGTGGGGTGAAAATTTTCCGTGCCGGAATATGGAAACCACGCACTAAACCGGGTGGTTTCGAGGGAATCGGAGTAGCCGGCTTACCCTGGCTGAAACGTGTTCACAATGAATTGGGTATGTACACAGCTGTTGAAGTTGCAACTGCCGTACATGTTCGCGAATGTCTGGCTCATGGAGTTGATATTCTTTGGGTTGGTGCCCGAACAACAGCCAATCCCTTTGCAGTTCAGGAACTTGCCGATGCATTGGAAGGTGTTGATATTCCTGTTTTCATTAAAAATCCAGTAAATCCTGATCTGGATTTGTGGATTGGTGCCATTGAACGTATTCATAATGCCGGAATTCGTCGTATTGCAGCCATTCATCGTGGATTCAGCACATATGACAAAAAGATTTACCGAAATCTCCCACAATGGCATATTCCTATCGAATTGAAACGTCAGATTCCGAATCTACCAATTATTTGTGATCCAAGCCACATAGGTGGAAAACGCGAATTGATTGCTCCACTTTGCCAACAGGCAATGGATTTGAATTTTGACGGGTTAATCATTGAATCACACTGTAATCCTGAAAAAGCATGGAGCGATGCAGCTCAACAAGTTACACCCGAAGTGCTTGATTTAATTCTGAGCACCCTTGTAATACGTGACACAAACCAATCGACTGAGAATCTTGCTGCATTACGTCGTCAGATTGATGAACTCGATAATAGTCTGCTTGAATTACTTGCCCGACGTATGCGTGTTTCGGAAGAAATTGGCACATACAAGAAAGAACATAACATGCCTATTCTGCAGGAACAGCGATATGATGAAATTCTGAAAAATCGCATGGCACAAGCCGAGAAAATGGGAATGGATGGTGAGTTTATGAAAGAAGTATTAATTGCCATTCATGAAGAATCGGTTAGACACCAACAGGAAATCATGAAAAAATAATAAATCAAACTCCTGCATATCTCTGAGAAATGCGGGAGTTTGATTTTCGTTAAACTCTCAAAGGTGCTTCGCACTCTTAATAGTTTTATTTCGCCAACAGCGTTTTTACTTTTTCCGAAATTAATCGTCCTTCAGTTTTACCGGCAAGTTGTTTGCTGGCCATGCCCATTACTTTTCCCATATCTTGTGGACCTGCTGCTCCAATCTGAGCTATAATTGCAACTACTGCAGTTTCAAGTTCGGCATCAGTCATTTGAGCGGGCAGGTATTTTTCAATCACAGCTGCCTCTGCCAATTCATTTTCAGCCAGTTCCGGACGATTCTGCTCTGTGTAAATCTGAGCCGATTCCTTACGTTGTTTCACCATTTTCTGAAGAATCTTCACAGCCACTTCGTCGGCAAGATTCCCATCGCTGCCTTTTGAAGTTTTAGCTTCCAGAAATTCCTTTTTCATGCCGCGTAAGGCTTCAAGTGCCACTTTATCGCGGGCTAACATGGCTGTTTTTATATCGCCGCTTACTTTATCAAATAATTCGTTCATTTTGTTTGTTTGTTAATTTTTATCGACTACTTACTGCAACTAAAGGCTTCTTACTTCAACAATCTTCTTTTCCAGGCCGGAATATTGACTACTTTTTTCAAAGTAGATTCATCTTCCAAATCATCCAGATTAATGACAGGATATTCAGGTTCGGGCTCAACAGCAGGTTCAGATTCAATTTCTTGTAAATCTAATGTTTCATTTTCAACCACAGTTTCTTCTTCAGCATCCTGAGTTAGTGAATTGACGTAATACTCTTTATAGGTTTTTTCAATATTCGGTTTAACCGCTTCGAGTTCTTCATCGGTTTCTTTTTCGACTTCTCTCATTGGAGATTCAAAGAATTGTAAATTTTCAATAGGTGAAACCGGTGTTTTATGTGGATGTGTTTTAGCAATGGCAGGAGGCATTCCAGGTATATCGCTAACCTCAAATCCGGTTGCTATCAGAGTGATTTTTACTCTTTCTTTCAGTTCTTCATCAAAACTTGCGCCCCATATTACCTGAACATTCGGTCCCACTTTGGACATAAATTCATGTATTTGTTCAACTTCCTCCATCTTAATCTGGTCGCTGTTTGAACAATACAAACTTAACAATATTTTACTGGCTCCACTTACATCATTCGTATTCAGTAGTGGCGAATTGAGGGCATCTTCAATTGCTTTGGTGATGCGGTTTTCACCCGAAGCATAACCTGTATTCATAATGGCCACATGGCCATCTTTCATGATACTGTACACATCAGCAAAGTCAGTATTTATATAACCGGGAACAGTAATAATTTCAGCAATCGCTTTAGCAGCATTAGTCAACACATCATCCGCTTTGGCAAATGCATTGGAAAGTTCCAAATCAGGATAAATTTGTTTGAGTTTCTCGTTGTTTATTACCAGAATAGCGTCAACATGTTCGCTTAATTCAGCAACCCCTTCCAAAGCCTGACGAATTTTCATATTGCCTTCGAAAGCGAATGGAATGGTCACAATACCAACGGTCAAAATACCCAAATCGTGTGCAGCTTTCGCAACTACCGGGGATGCTCCTGTGCCTGTACCACCACCCATTCCGGCAGTGATAAACACCATTTTAGTATTATCTTTCAGCAAAGCCTGAATTTTATCAATCGATTCTTCGGCTGCCAATCTGGCTACTTCAGGCTTACCACCAGCACCGAGTCCTTCAGTAGTACCGGCACCCAGTTGTATTTTGATTGGCACAGGCGATTTGTGTAATGCCTGATTATCTGTATTACAAACCACAAAGGAAACATCAGTAATCCCCTGACGATACATGTGGTTAACGGCATTTCCACCTCCACCGCCTACACCAATTACTTTAATAATAGAGCCGTCAACAAGTGGCAATTCTAATGGAAGGCTTTCGTCTAAATATCCCATATCTTTATTTTTATTCGAAGTTTTTTTTACAACTGAATTATAAGATTCTATTTTTATCTCCTTATTTACTAACCTTTAAAATGGTATCTCACTCTGATTCCCGAAATATTTTTCATATCTTTTCGACCACTTATCAATCAATCCTTTACCCGGCAGAGGTTTTTTATTCTCTTCTTCTTCAACAGTTTTCAGTATTTCCGGATGTTCTTCCCTGTTAGCATGTGTAAGCAAAATTGTTCCAACCAACTGTGCATATTTCGGATCGTAGTATTTTTTGTCAGTATCTTCGGACAACCAATCCGAATGATCGCCAACATGTGCATTAATTCCGGTTTTTTCGGTAATAAATTCAATTATATTATTGAGTTTCGCACCACCCCCGGTAATCACAATTCCACTTTCCAGTTTGAAAGGAAGCGTTGAGATAATATCAAAGACAGGTTGGAGGATCTCTTCCAACCGTGCTTCAATAATTGTTGCAAGAAATTTCGTCGAAATTCTGATTGGTTTTGCTCCTTCCTCTTCGGCTGCAACCTGTATAAATACGGGTTCTTCAACCAATGATTCCATTGCAAATCCTTTCAAACATTTTAGTTTTTCTGCATTAGCTTCAGTCATCCCCAACTCCTGAATATCTTTGGTAATATTGTCTGCACCAAGCGGTATTACAATATAATTTTGCAAAATTTCATCATGATAAACTGCTAATGTTGTAGTAGTTGCACCTAAATTGATTAACGCACAACCCAGTTTACGGTCGTTTTCTTCGAGAACAACAGTAGATAATGCCTGAGCAGCTAATGGATTGTATTCCATAACGACACCGGTTCGATCAAAACAACGTATAAGTTCGGCTTTAATTATTGAATTTCCAACAGCAACATTATAAATGGCTGTAATTTTACTGGCATTTTGTCCAACCGGATCATCCATCTTCTTTCCGTCAACAGTATATGAAACCGGAATTGTTTCAAACACCGTGATTTCAGAGTTTGCTGTTTTTTTCTCACATTCTTCTAGCATATCTGCCAGCAAATCATCAGTTATTTCGTAAAGTTTACCCAACGAACGACTTACCGTTGCCGGAATTATTTTCATGCTTTTAGCTCCAACAGCAACAGAGACCGGACTTATATCCGGGATTTTCGAACTATTTTTTAGTAATTTAAGCAATTCGCTCACTTTAAATGAAGCTCCAGTAGGTTTATCTACAATACCCCATTTCACTTCTTCAGAAGGTTTTGATTCTTCTGAGAGAACCTTTACAGCACCGCTCTCGAGTACTTCGGCTGCCATAACCGAAATACGCGTACTACCGAGGTCAACTGCTATTAACTTATTAGAAATCATATTTTCTTTGCAATTAGACTATCTTTTTTCAATGAGTCGACAACCATTTTATAGGGAAATTTTTCTTCTTCCTTTTTGTTACAAACTACCTGATCTTTAAATTGTAAGTCGATTAGTTTATATTTATTCCAGCCTATAACATTGAAGCCTTTGGCGTATAATTTATGTAACTTTTCTAATTTCACTTTGTAATTATCAAGTGTTCCCAGTAAAATTATTGCATCCCCAACCCGTGGTACTAACTCAATTTTTTGATCTTCACGAACATAAATTTGTTCAATCTGTGCATTCCAGAATGGATTATTTTTGATAAAAAGCAGAAAATCATACATTTTTCCGGTTACCAACGACACGGTAACATGACCTGAAACTACTGGTATATAAGCTGCATAATTCAACGACACCGGCAGTGTTTTCCGGTTGTCATCAATGTAATAGCTGCCCATTCCTACAACCCTGAACATTGGATTTCGTTGCTGAATAATAATATCAATTCGACCGGATGGCAATTTATAACATTCAGCCGATTTAATCATCGGATTTTTTCGCAATACTTCTTCAATCGGTTCGGTTTGGATATTTTTAATAGTTTTACCAATAGGATTTAAGCTCATTGATTCCAGCAACTGTACAATTTCTTTTTCTGTTATAAGCCTGCAATCGTTTGAATTATCAACTACAACCACAAGCTGACTGCAGACTTTTTCCTGATTCCTATCCGAAAAATGCCAGATTGAAAAGCCCACATACCCTAAAACGATAAGTGAGAAAATGCTAATCAAAAGATATTTCCAAAACGATTTCATAAAATAATTAATCAATTATCAGGTTCCAATCAAATTTCAAAATTGGAAGTAGAAATTATTTAGTTTGAATTTGTTTAAGCATTTCTTTTATCTGCGGAACAAGTTTATCAATATCACCCGCACCAAATGTAACCAACACATCTAATTTCTTTTCTTTTAATAATGGTAACAACTTTTCTTTTGAACACAAGGTTTTATTTTCTATAGTTACCTGACTTAAAATCAGCTCAGAATCAACTCCTTTGATAGGTAATTCGCGTGCAGGATAAATATCCAATAAAATTAACTCATCTAATTGCGATAACGCTGATGCAAAATCTGCTGCAAAATCGCGTGTTCTGGTATATAAATGTGGCTGAAAAATACCTGTAATTCTGCGATTGGGATATAAATTACGAATAGAACTTATACTTGCCTTTAACTCACTTGGATGATGTGCATAATCATCCATATATACCAATTTATCAGTTTTATAAACCACATTAAATCGGCGGAAAATCCCTGAAAACGATGAGATTCCGGTACGAATTTCGTCACTTGTAACTCCATTGAGCCACGCTAATGCCATAGCAGCAACACTATTTTCAACGTTTATACGAATCGGCACATTAAGTCTTACATCATTAATCCTGTCTGTTGGAGTTACAAAATCAAAATGAATTTCATCTTTGACCATTCGGATATTTTCTGCACAAAAGTCTCCTCCTTCATCCATTGAATAGGTGTAAAGTTTAACTCCTTTTTGCAATTTAGGCATAATATTAATACCCTTTCTCATTATTAAAGCACCACCTGACCGAATAAGCGAAGTGAAGTGTTCAAAACTTTCACGAAATGCCTCAGGTGTTCCGTATATATCCAAATGATCCGGGTCAGCAGAAGTAATTACAGCCATATAAGGCGAAAGTTGATGAAACGAACGATCGTATTCATCTGCTTCAATTACCACCAGATTACTTTCCGCCGAAAGCAAGAGATTGGTTTTATAGTTATTTGCAATTCCCCCAAGGAAAGCATTACATGATACCTGCGACTGATATAACAAATGAGCAGCTATGGTAGATGTAGTGGTTTTTCCATGCGTTCCGGCAATACAAATTCCTTTACTCTGACGGGTAATTTCACCCAAAACCTGAGCACGTTTTTGAATTGTAAAGTTATTCTCCTGAAAATATTTTAGCTGTGGATGATCAAGCGGAATAGCAGGTGTCAGAACTATCAATGTTATATCCGGTTTTGTAAATCTATCAGGTATAAATTCAACAGATTCATTAAAACAAACTTCAATTCCTTCAGTTTGCAAATCAGCAGTTAATTTGGTTTCAGCTCTGTCGTATCCGGCAACCCGATAGCCTTTTTTATTGAAATATCGTGCCAATGCACTCATACCAATTCCACCAACTCCCAAAAAATAAAACTGTGTGAATTTATTCATCTCTACTTAAATTTCAATTGTTAAAAACCTCATAATCAATCTAACTTTTTCAAAAAATCTTAAAAAATTACGAACATTGAACATCTTAAATTATTATAATTACACCTGAATTAATTTAATTATTTGATTAGCAATTCTGTCTGCCGAGTCCTTTTCGGCGAGTTTCAGTATATTATCACTTAACTTTTTAAGCTCCTTATCATTATTGATTAATTCTATCATTTTATCAACCAACTGATTACCGGCATCTGCATCCTTAATCATAACTGCAGCATCTTTTCGTACCAATGCCAAAGCATTTTGGGTTTGATGATCTTCAGCAACATTAGGTGACGGCACTAAAATAACCGGTTTTGCGAGTAAACATAACTCTGAAATAGAACTTGCACCTGCCCTTGAAACCACTAAATCAGCAATAGAATACGCTAAATCCATGCTTGATACAAAATCAGTAATTATTACATTCTCAAACTTAAAAAGCTTGGATGCTTTGAGGGTTTCTTTATAACCATTTTTTCCTGTTTGCCAGATAATCTGGACATTAGCTAAATCTTTAAATTTATTCAAGTCGGCTAACAGACTCTGATTGATAGTTCTTGCTCCCAAACTTCCACCCACAACCAAAATAGTTTTTTTAGTCGGGTCTAAATTAAAAGATAAATAGGCTTGATTTGACTTAGGTTCAACATTAATCAAATTCTGACGGATTGGATTTCCTGTCAAAATAATTTTTTCTTTGGGGAAAAACCTATCCATACTTTCATAAGCCACACATATTTTTTCAACTCTCTTAGCCAATAATTTATTCGTTATACCTGCATATGAGTTTTGTTCCTGTATAACTGAAGGGACACCCATAACTGAAGCTGCATAAAGTATTGGTCCACTTGCATAACCTCCAACCCCAATTGCTACATCAGGTCCAAAGTTCTTAACAATTTTGCGTGCCATTACCAAACTTTTCAGCAGATTATACAATACCCTGAAATTTCGAAATATATTTTTTCGATCAAAACCACTAACCGGTAATCCGATAATTTCATAACCTGCAGCAGGTACCCGGTCCATTTCCATACGTCCCGCTGCACCAACAAATAGAATTTTTGCTGATGGATAAACCTTCTTCAGTGCATTGGCAATACTGATGGCCGGAAATATATGACCTCCGGTTCCACCACCACTTATTAAGAATTTCGGGTTCATGAATCTGTATTTTTGTATGATATTCTTGCAAATTTACGGAAATAATAAGAAATCACAAACTTTCAAGTTCCACTACCGGAATTTGTTTGTCATCTTCTGTAAATATATTTCCGGTTTGACCGTCAGAACTTATTTGACGGGTAATTCCTAAAATTATTCCAAAGTAAATACAAGTAATTAAAATTGAAGTACCTCCCCGACTTATCAATGGTAACGGTTGCCCAGTTACCGGTATAAGACTGGTTGCCACCGACATATTAATAAAGGTCTGTAAAACAATCATCAACGACAAACCCATTACCAAAATTGCCGGAAAAACGGACGAACAATTCATTACAATCCTACCCGCCCGAAAAAGCAAAATCAGATACAAAACAATTACCAGCACACCTCCAAGCAAACCCATTTCTTCAACAATGATTGAATATATAAAATCTGAATACGCTTGTGGAAGAAAATCACGTTCCACACTATTCCCCGGAAAAACACCTAAAATGCCACCTCTGGCAATAGCTATCTGACCATAAATTTCCTGACGATTTTTGTCAGTAATAACGTATTTGCTTTGCTTTCCACCATTTTTATCAGAATGTCGTTCAATACGTGCCACCCAGGTATATGCCCGTTTGAATGGTTTTGGCATTGCATTTTCAGGAATTGTTTTCACAGCTCCATATCCCAACACCAAACAAATAACAATAATTCCTGCAATAGATCCGAGATATTTAAAAGAAATTCTACCGATAAACATCATGATAAAAACAACTATAAATAGAATGGCTGCCGTCGAAAAATTCTCGAGTAAAATCAAACCGCAAATGGAAATCAACATTATGATGGTGTTTCTAAAATAAATCCATTCGTCTTTAGTGTTGTCCCTGATTCGGGATATTAAGTCAGCCGCAACAATTATTACAGACAATTTAGCCAGTTCGGACGGCTGAAACTGAACTCCTCCGATTACCAGCCAACGGGCAGCATCATTTTCGCTATGTCCTTTAAACAAAACAAAAACAAGTAAAACAGCCGATAGCAGCAATCCGAGGTATGACACAATCCGAATCCAGCGATAAGGAATCATATGCACAACAAATGCAATTAACACTCCACCAATTAGAAAACCGATATGTCGAATTACCGGCATAGCATGATTTGACGATTTATAAGCCAGGGTGCTGGATGCACTGTACATTTCAATAATTGAAAGTATACATAGTCCAAAGAATACAATCCAAAGTATTCTATCTCCTTTAAGATATCGTTTAAATAATGTTTCCATTTTTGTTATTGGATAAATGGTTGAACAGTTAACCGGTTGTTAGATAGACCTATAAACCAAACAACCTAATTTACTGATTAACAAACTACAGATTTCTCACACAACTTTTAAATTGCTTTCCACGATCTTCATAGTTTTGAAACAAATCAAAGCTGGCACAACAAGGCGACAAAAGAACTGTATCACCGCTTTCAGCCATTTCGTATGACGCTTTCACTGCATCTTCCATCGACTGAACATCAACAATTTTTTCTACTTTTCCATCAAAAAATTTATGTAACGGCTCATTGTTCAAACCCATAAAAATCAACCCCTTAACTCTTCCTTTTACCAATTCTTCAATTTCAGAATAATCGTTCCCCTTATCGGTTCCACCCAAAATGAGTACAGTCGGAGTTTTCATGCTTTGTAAAGCATACCAGCATGAATTCACGTTAGTTGCCTTTGAATCGTTGACATAACGAACGTTTCGCACAGTGGCCACGTACTCTAAACGGTGTTCAACTCCCTGAAAATCCTGTAAGGACTGACGGATATTCTCTTTACGAACATTGACAATAGAAGCTGTAAGTCCAGCTGCCATGGAATTGTAGGTATTATGCATACCTTGAAGGGCTAATTCTGATGTTGGCATAGTAAACAGAGAATTTAGAGTTTGTATTATTAATTCATCTTTTTCGATGAAAGCTCTTGTTTTTTCGCTTCGCTCAATGGCAAAGGGGTAAAGTGTTGATTTAATGTTTCTTTTCGCAAGTTCAGCTTTAATTACAGGGTCATTTTCCCAATAAATAAATGCGTCCGTGGCAGTTTGATTCTGTAAAATCCGGAATTTAGAATCAACATAGTTTTGAAATTTATAATCGTAACGATCCAAATGATCAGGTGTAATATTCAACAAAATAGCAATGTCAGCTTTAAAATCGGTCATACCGTCCAACTGAAAGCTGCTGAGTTCAACCACATAATAATCAACCGATTCAGTAGCCACCTGCAATGCAAGACTATTTCCTACATTTCCGGCCAAACCCACATTAAGACCTGCATTTTTCAGAATATGATAAATCAGCATCGTGGTGGTAGTTTTCCCGTTACTACCGGTTATGCAAATCATCTTTGCTTCAGTATACCTGCCTGCAAACTCAATCTCCGAAATAACCGGCGTTCCATGAGCAAGAAGTTTTTTTATAAGTGGTGCTTTGTCGGGAATACCCGGACTTTTGATAATTTCAGTTGCATTCAGTATTTTTTCTTCGGTATGTTGCATTTCTTCCCACTCTATTCCGTGACTATCAAGCATCGCCTTGTATTGAGGTTTAATTTCCGACAAATCAGAAAGAAAAACCTCAAAACCCTGCTTCTTGGCCAGTATCGCTGCACCTGAACCGCTTTCACCACCACCTAATACGACAATTCTTTTCATAAAATCTACTTTTTCCTCTTGCTCCTTCATCACTTGGAATGGGTTGGGGTAAGGTCTACCTGATTTTCAACGTAATAATTGTAATTGCAGCCAAAATAATTCCCACAATCCAGAAACGAATAACGATTTTTGATTCCGGCATTGCCTGAATCGGTTTTTGGAAAATGGCCTGAATTCCGGCATTTCCCTGTTTTTGATAATGATGATGCAAGGGTGTCATTTTAAAAATCCTTCTACCTTCACCGTATTTTCGTTTCGTAAATTTGAAATAACTAACCTGCATTACCACCGACAGATTTTCAATGATAAACACACCGCAAAGAATAGGAATAAGTAATTCTTTATGAATTGCAATTGCAAAAACCGAAATAATTCCACCCAGTGTCAGACTACCGGTATCACCCATAAAAACCTGTGCCGGAAAAGCATTGTACCAAAGGAAACCAACAGTAGCGCCAATAAATGCTCCGGCAAAAACCAATAACTCACCTGTTCCGGGCAAATACATGATATTCAGATAACCGGCATAATTAATATTACCCGAAACATAAGCCAGAATACCCAAAATGACTCCAATGATTGCCGAAGAACCTGTTGCAAGTCCATCCAGACCATCGGTAAGATTTGCACCATTTGAAATAGCTGTAACAATAAAAATTACAACAACCACAAACAACAGCCAGCCATATTTCTGAGCACTTTCGCCCATCCATTTAAATGCATCAGCATAATCCAGATTATTATTCTTTAAAAACGGAATGGTTGTTTTGGTCGATTTTACATCATGTTTTGCATACACCACATACTCAACACGCTTACTTGTAATGCCTTTCACTTCAATATTTTCGCGAATAACGGCATCCGGACTCAAGTACATTGTCAAACCCACAATAAGTCCCAAACCAACCTGACCGACAATTTTAAATTTTCCGCTTAATCCTTCTTTATTCTTCTTAAAAACCTTGATATAATCATCCAGAAAACCAATAAGACCTAACCAAACAGTTGTAATTATCATTAATATTGAATAGATATTGTTTAATGATGACAATAAAATAGTAGGAATTAAAATTGCCATAATAATAATTATTCCACCCATTGTCGGAGTGCCTTTTTTACTCATTTGGCCTTCAAGACCCAAGTCTCTTATGGTCTCTCCTATTTGCATCTTCTGCAAATAATCTATTATCCTTTTACCAAAAAGCGTTGAAACAAGCAGTGCCAGAATGAACGCTAAGCCGGTACGGAAGGATATAAAATTAAACAACCCTGCACCCGGTATGTGATGGACTCTGTCGATATATTGAAATAAGTGGTAAAGCATAATTATAATTGGTTTAAATTTTAAAAACAAGCACTGACAACTTCTTTGTCGTCGAAATGATATTTCACTCCCTGAATGATCTGATAATCTTCATGTCCTTTACCGGCTACAAGAACAACATCACCGGGTTGAGCCAATGCACAAGCAGTTTTAATGGCTTCTGTACGGTCAATAATCGTAAGACTTTTTGCTTTTTGAATTATATCAAGTCCGGCAATCATATCGTTCAGAATATCCTGAGGTTCCTCAAAACGGGGATTATCAGAAGTCAGAATAGCTTTCCAACT
>CAIQOG010000518.1 GCA_903873355.1 uncultured Bacteroidales bacterium | reverse complement strand
GAGATACAAACATAACCACGTTTTGCAAAAGCTGTAGAATAGGTTACAATGTAGCCCTGAGTTCTTACTGAACCGGTACGGAAACCACCACCATGCATCCAGATTATACAAGGTCTGTCGGTAGATACATCACCCGTTGGTTGATAAATATCGCAACTCAAATCCTGAACAACACCTTTATAATTGGTAACAGTCGCAAATTTCACTCCCGAAGTTACTGTAACAGCTGCGAAACGTGTTGTGTTAAGGAATAAGTTCGGATCAACAGGAGCAACATAAACAGCATCGGTAGTTGCACCCGGAGTAAGATCGGCATCACCCACATTTACAACATTTGGTAATGCAGGGAAAGTAATGGTTTGATTTTGTTTCGCACCAACAACAGTTAATAACTGACTTACATCGGCTGCTGCATTATATGTGCCATTTCCAGCCTGTGAAGCAGTGATTGTCGATTTTCCTGCACCTACGATATGTATTTTGCCACTAACGATGGTAGCAACTGCAGTGTTTGAGCTTACCAGTATAACAGCTAATCCTGACGAGGCTGTTGCAAGTGCATCAAAGTCAGCGTCACTAACCGCTTTAGCAACAATAGCAGGAAATGTGATAGTTTGATTCAGCTTGGTAACAGTTGTTACTGTCAAAGTCTGACTTACACTCACTGCCGGATTAAAACTTGCATCTCCTGGTTGTGAAGCCGTGATAGTAGTTGTTCCTGCACCAACAATATGAATATTTCCACTAATTATTGTGGCAACTGCCGGATTTGAACTGGTATAATTTATTGGTAATTCAGAACTTGCAAATGCTGATGGACTAAAATCAGCATCACCTACGGCTTTATTATCAAGTGCCGGAAAGGTAATGGTTTGATCCGTTTTCGAGCTGCTTCCGAATGTAATACTAACCATAGCAGGAGTTAGCTGTAAGGTCGGTACATTATCTTCAGCTACAAAATATACATCATAAGTTGTACTTTCGCTCAAACCCATAATATCCATTGTATATTCGGTTGAAGCTTGTGCACATGCAATTGTTCCTTTTTTAGCCACATCTGCACCGCTTGCATCCTGTCCTGCTTTTACCTGTGCAGAAGTAGGAGCAGTAGCACCACCCGGTAGTATAACAAAATATACGTTTCCTGCTGTATTTGTATTAGCTTTTGCTGTGAGCGAAGTATACGAAGTCATTTCAATTTTTGGCCAACCGGCAGTCCATTTAGGAATCGCCGGACCAGTACTATATGTAATTACAATTCGACCAGCTCCTCCGGCTCCTCCGGCTTTTGCACTTCCGAATCCGCCACTTCCGCCACCACCGGGAACACTTCCTGCAATTCCTACAGCCGTAGCTGCGACACCATTGGCACCATTTCCACCACCTGTTCCGGCTATACCACCGGTAACATCGGTTGAACTGGCATTACCACCAGCACCATTACTGCCGGCAGCACCGCCACCACCACCTGTACGTGTGCTTAATATACCATTTGCACCATTGCCACCTGCAAAATTAAAAGATTCAGAAAAACCAACATTTCCGGTTGTAGAACCAGTCCCACCAGTACCAATTCCAGCTGTTGCACTTGCACCACCGGTGCCACCTGTACCACCTACAGCAGTAATTGTAACAGAACCAATTGTAGCAGTTGTATTGCCACCGGCCGATGCGTTACATGTAGTTGACGAGGTTCCTCCTGCCAATCCACCAGTACCTATGGAAATAGTATAAGTAGTTCCCGGAGTTACTGAAACGGATGTGTTTTTGACGTAAGCACCACCTGCACCACCACCTCCGGCTCTACCTGCACTCGATGTGGCACCTCCGCCGCCACCACCTGCACCCCAACATTCTATTTGAATGGTGTTTACACCTGCAGGACAAGTCCATGAAGTTTCAGTTGATAATGTTACAACTGTTTGTGCAGTAAGATTGAATGATAATCCGGCTGTCAGGAACATAATTATTCCCCATGCAATTAATTTAATTTTTTTAGATTTGTGTTTAATTTTACTCATGATTTTAGATATTTAAAATTATTATTAATTTCGCATTTAATTTGGAGCAAAACTATTGCAAAATATTAATATGTCACGTAAATTTTGTTCATATCTTTGAAATAATTGTACGAAAGTGAACGTTATTCGATTTTATTAGCAGATTCGAATTATTTTATTTAAATACTGAACGTTTATTACAAAATCATATTTATTAGTTTTTTACTTTTGTTTTAATTATTGTGTCGAATTTATGTATTATTAAATAACTGTCAGTCAATGAAAAGATTTATTATTGCTACACTTTTGAGTGTTTTGTTTTTTAATTATTTATCCGCAGAAAATTCAAGGATAGTTAGTTCTGTTAATCAAGCGTGGAAGTTTTCAAAAGGTGATTTTGCTGATGCTCAACATCAAGGGTTTGATGATTCTAAGTGGGATAATGTTTCGGTACCTCATACATGGAACAAAGATGATGCTGACGATGAAATACCCGGTTTTTATCGTGGTACGGGATGGTATAGGCGATCAGTATTTATTCCCGCCGAACAAAAAGGAAAGCAAATCTATATCAGTTTTGATGGTGTGAATCAGGAAACTGAATTATTTATCAATGGTAAATCAGCAGGAAATCATTTAGGTGGTTACACACGATTTTGTTTTGATATTACTAAATTTTTGAATGTTGGTCAGCAAAATCTTCTTGCTGTAAAAGTAAGCAATCGTTACAATGAAAATATACCGCCTTTATCAGCCGATTTCACCTTTTATGGTGGTATTTACCGCGATGTGAACCTTATTTACACTGAAAAGCAACATATCTCTACCACATATTATGGTTCACCCGGCGTATTTATTAAAACACCAATCGTAACTGACAAAGAAGCTTCAGTAAATATCCGTACAATAATAAATAATGATGATAATTCTGTTCAAAACCTGCGAATCGAAAATATTATTCTTAGTCCGAAAGCTGAAATTGTTCTCAGCAAATCATCTTTGGTTAAAGTTGCAGCAATGTCCGAATTATCAGTGGAACAAAATGATTTGAAAATAATTACACCAATGCTTTGGAGTCCTGATTCTCCATCGCTTTATAAAGTTATTACCCGCGTATTCGATGCCAAAACCAACAAACAACTTGACGAACAAATTAATCCGCTGGGATTGCGTTGGTACGAGTTTAATGCAGAAAAAGGATTTTTCCTCAACGGCAAACACCTGAAACTTATTGGCACAAATCGTCATCAGTGTTTCCTGAACATGGGTTATGCTCTGCCGGACGAGATACACATTCGTGATATTAAATTACTGAAAGAAATGGGTGGAAATTTTCTTCGTGTTTCGCATTATCCACAAGATCATGTGATTATGGAAATGTGTGATAAACTTGGTATTATCTGCTCAGTTGAAATTCCGGTTGTGAATACCATTACCGAAAATGAACCATTTACCAATAACTGCCTGATAATGGCTCGCGAAATGGTGATGCAGGATTTTAATCGTCCCTCTGTTTTGATTTGGGCGTATATGAATGAAGTGTTGCTTCGACTGCCTTTTATTGGCGATTCAGCACGAAATACTGTATATTTCAAATCCGTAGGTAGTTTGGCTGCTAAAATTGAAAAGCAAATCAGACAGGATGATCCGGCACGATATACCCTGATTCCATGTCACGGAAATCTGGAAGCCTACATGAGTGCCGGTCTGAGCAGCATTCCTAAAATTATAGGTTTTAATCTTTATCAGGGCTGGTATGGCGGAAATTTCAGCGGTTGTGATAAGTTTCTGGAAATTGCAAAACAGAAAGTTCCCGGAAAGCCCTTTATTATAAGCGAATACGGTGCTGATGTTGATCCCCGATTACATTCTTTTTCTCCGCTGCGGTTCGATTATACACAGGAATATGCCAATCTGTATCACGAACATTATATCAAAACCATACAGGAACGTCCGTGGATTTCGGGTGCCAATATCTGGAATCTGAACGACTTTTATTCCGAAGGAAGATCGAATGCAGTGCCACATGTCAATAATAAAGGTATTGTAAGTCTCGATCGTGAAAAGAAAGATACCTATTTACAATATCAGGCCATGCTACTGAAAACACCCGTCGTATCCATTGGTGGTATGAACTGGAAAATACGCGGTGGAAATACCGATGAGAAAGGTGAATGTGTACAACCGGTCAAAGTTTATTCAAATCAATCGGTTGTAGAACTAATGTTGAATGGTAAATCACTCGGAACCCAGACTGTCGTTGATAATATTGCTCAGTTTAATGTGCCATTTACGAATGGACTGAATAAACTTGAGGCTTCGGCAAAAACAGATACAGGAGTATTCAGAGATGAATTGAATATTGATTTCAGAGCCATACCATTTAATTTGAAAGATACAAAACAGCCTTTCACTGAACTAAATGTAATGCTCGGATCAAAACGTTTGTTTGAAGATAAAATAGCTTCGGTTATCTGGACTCCTGAAAAAGAATATACGCCCGGAAGTTGGGGATATATTGGTGGAAAATCATATAGTAAGAAGACTAAAAGTGGCACTCAGCCGGCATCGGATTTAGATATTCTTGGCACTACCAACGATCCGGTTTACCAAACAGCCCGCATGGGGCTGACTGATTTTAAACTCGATGTGCCGGATGGTAAATATACTGTATCTCTTTATTGGGCAGAACTACAGTCAGATAAAGAAATTCAGGCGTTGGCATACAATCTGGGAAATGATGCAGTCAAAGAAGATTTCAGTAAGCGCGAATTTGATGTAGAACTTAATGGTATTGCTGTTTTAAACAGTTTTAATCTGACAAAGGAATTCGGTGCCCAAACTGCAGTTGTCAAAAAGTTTGAGGTTGATGTCACTAATGGTCAGGGAATTAGCATAAGCTTTAAAAAAGGAGTGGGAGAGACTATCCTGAATGCTATTCGGGTATATCGGAATTACTGATACAAAATAATAATGAAATTAAAAGCTTTAGCATTTTTTTTTCTGTTATTCTATCTTTTTCATGCACATGCAAAAGATAATCAACAAATGATGAAATTTGGTGATACTACACGTTTGGGTATTCCTTTTGCAAAAGATCCACACGTAATTAAATTCAAAGGAAAATATCTTTTGTATTATTCTATTCCTCCCAAAAAATCTGATTCTAGTTCCGGTTGGGGAATCGGAGTTGCTCAAAGTAACAACCTTAGAAACTGGATAAAAGTTGGTGAAATTACCCCTGATAGTCGTTTTGCATATGAAAGTAAAGGTATTTGTGCTCCATGCGTCTTAGTTATAAAACAAAAGGTACACTTATTTTATCAAACGTATGGAAACCGGAAGAAAGACGCAATCTGTCATGCAACTTCTTTTAATGGGATTGAATTTAAAAGAGATGATACAAATCCGATATTTTCTGCCAGTGGAGACTGGAATTGTGGAAGGGAAATTGATGCAGAAGTTATCAGATTCAAAGGCAATTATTTAATGTATTTTGCAACTCGTGATACTTCATATAAACAACAAATTATGGGGGTTGCAATTACTCCCGGAAAAAGTACATTTAAACGAAATGAATGGAAGCAAATATGTAATTGGAGAATACTTCCACTTGAATTCAATTGGGAAGGCAATTGTACTGAAGGTCCCTCTGTAATAAAACGAAATGGGAGATTATACCTGTTTTATGCAGCAAATTATAATAATTTACCACAACAAATAGGGGTGGCTGAAAGTTTGGATGGTTTAAAATGGAAAAAACTATCTGATAAACCGTTTTTGTCAAACGGGAAACCCGGCGAATGGAATTCCAGTGAATCCGGACATCCTCATATCTTTGATGATGGACGCAAAACATATTTGTTTTACCAAGGTAATAATGATAATGGCAAAACATGGTTCATATCCTGTATTGACGTTTTATGGAATAAACAAGGTCCAATTCTTGGTTTATAAATATCATTTGAATTTAGTTTAAAGAATTCGTATTGTTATTCAGGCAAAAACAAGGATCTATGTTGCTTTACGATGTCATGATATTGTCTTTCCTGTATTTTACGGGTGTGACCCCAAATTCTTCGCGGAAGCATTTGGTAAAATAACTTGGGGATGAGAAACCCAGTTTATAACCAATATCCGTTACGCTCATTTCCGGTTCGCTGATAAGCAATTCCAGACTTTTTTTCAGTCTTATACTGGTGATAAATTCATTCGGAGTTTGTCCGGTAATTCCTTTCAATTTCTGGAAGAAAGCAGTACGTCCCATCATCATTTCAGAAGCAAATACGTTCACGTCGAAATCAGAATTATCAAGCGTTTTTTCAACTATTTCTATAGCTCTTGAGAGGAATTTCTGATCGAGGCTGTTAGTGGCCACTAAATTTACATCTGTATTGGAACTTTTGCTGAATTTGGCCTGTAATTGTTTTCGTGTATTAATCAGGTTGTTGCAGCGTGCAATAAGCAATCGGGTATCGAATGGCTTGGTCAGGTAATCGTCTGCACCGGTGCGGAATCCTTCAATAGTATATTCAATGGCGGTACGGGCAGTAAGCAATACTACGGGAATGTGTGATGTTTCAAGATTGGTTTTTAACTTACTGCACATTTCAATTCCTGACATTTCGGGCATCATAACATCGCTTACAATAATATCAGGCTGATTTGCATTTGCTTTTTCGAGAGCATCTTTTCCGTTTACAGCTGTAGTTACATCATATATCGG
>CAIQOG010000517.1 GCA_903873355.1 uncultured Bacteroidales bacterium | reverse complement strand
TTCCTGAAACAAAGTTTGTAAACTGTGAAGCTTTTATCGTAAAGTTATTAGCTTCCCCTGTAGTAAATCCTAATGCAAGTTGGGTTAGATCGTTCACACCGTTGATTGTTACTTGTTCGCTACCTGCCAAGGTATAAATCTCAGGGATGGAAGCTGTAGCATTCGACATTTTTGGTGAATCATAATTATCAAAACTATTCGATGCAGCTGCATTGAAGTAAACTAAAGCCTGATCACTGGTTAATCCATTCGATACTTCCAAACGTACTAAAGGTTGAGTAGTTGCAGTACCTGATTTAGATTTGAATCCATTAGAACCGTTATCGGCATGAGCACGTTGACTATTCGTTACAGAAAGTGTACCTGAAGTCTGACCTGCATCCACACGTACCCAGAATGACTGCATTGGAGGTATAAGGTTGGTAACAGCTTTTGCTCCAAGTGAAGTACCGACACCACCGGTTGCATTATAGGTATCAAACACCCAGGTTGTTGCACCGGTAACAGGAGCAGGAGTTGTTTTAGTACGATACCACATAGTAGTCGACAAGTTGGTTTTACTAACATTAGTCCAGTTTAAATAACTTGGATATGGATTCCCAACAAGATTAAATCCTTCTTTCGTTTGACCTGCGGTACGGGTAACTAAAATCTCTTTGGCACCGGTATTCAAGTTGCCGCTGAATGTAACCACTCCGGTAGAAGCCAGATTAGCCACATAACCTTGCATCACATTCAGTGATGTTGAAGTATTACTTATTGCAGGCCATGGAGCTGTGCTACCGTGTGCTTCATCATACCAATAAACCGGATTTTCTGCAGTTGCAGAAAGCACATTGCTGGTTGCTCCTGAAACTGGACTTGCAACATACCAGTTACGGCCTGAAGTCAGATATTGCTCTACATTGATTGATCCTGCAGTAACAGTTCCACCATTATCTACAAAAGTAGCATTACTAGTTGCATCACTATGAAGAATAAATGCTCCAACAATGGTCAGTGTTTTTCCCGAAGCTAATGTTACTTTTGCACCAGGATTTACTGTCAATGATTTCAGTGTGACATTTGCATCAACAGTTAATTCACCCGATGATACTGTTACATCAGTTGCTGAAGATGGGAAATAGGATGATAAATTTGTATTGCTAGAAACAGAAACTGTAGCCGGTGCGGGAGTTACTGAATTCGAAACTGAACTTGCCGCACTGCTACCTACGCTATTACGTGCAGTAACGGTAAAGGTATAAGCTGTTCCATTGCTAAGTCCGGTTACAACTAACGGGCTTGAAGCGCCGGTTTGCGTAAAGCCTCCCGGGCTTGAAGTAACGGTATAATCAAGAATTGTTGAGCCACCATTGCTTACTGGTGCCGTGAAAGCTACAGATGCCTGAGTATTTCCGGCTGTTGCAACAATGTTGGTAGGTGGATCAGGAATCTGTTTTTTTGAAAATACAATACGGTCAATATCCAATGTTGCACCATTCCAATCCGATGGAGTTCCTGATTGGCTACTATGAGGAATTTCAATCCGTATGCGTGAAATAGTGCCTGTTGTGGGTAATCGGTTCCAATTAGCCAATACTCCATCTCTGATATCGAATGTAAATTCTCCATTGGCGACCGTCATGGTTTGGTTTGCATAATAAGGTGTACCGCCAATTTCAAATACAATATTGACTAAAACAGAGGTTTTAACCCAATTATGAGCTGTAAATTTCATATAAAATTGATCAATATTGGCGGCATCAATTGAAAAGTCTTTGTAAATTGTTGGGTAAGCATATACACCATCACCGCCTCCCGTATAGGTTACTACAAGATTTGAACCACTATGAGATGTTGTAACATCGTCTCCATAAGGATTCCAACCTTCAATTGTTGATGCAAAATCCCACACTATATCCTGTGGAGTCTGAGTATTTGTCACCTTAATCTTATCAATCAATGTGCTTGCACTATACCAGTTTGTAGCAGGATTTGAAGCTGCAGCTCCATTGTGAGGCAGTTCAAGTTGTATTGATTTAATTGTGCCACTATAAGTCTGACCCCAACCCGGATTATTCGCCTGAATATCAATTGATAAGAAATTTTTTGTGGGATCAATATCAATATATGAGTAGACAATCGAGTTATCAGTCTTTGTTAGTGTTACTAACATCTTAACCGGCGACGAAGTTGGCCAGTTATTTGCCTGATAATTTAATTCAAGATACCGGTTATTTGCTGCATCGAAACTCAGATTATCAACCTGAATAGCTGCAAACCATAACTGAGTACCAGCACTGCCACCATCTAAATAAGTCATTTTCAAAGCACCTGATTCCCAGCTTGCCGTTACATCACGACCTGCACCCAGGTCATGCCAACCTTCCAAATCGGAAGTAAAATTCCATACAGTTTGTGCATTAACAATAAAAGTTATTGATAAAAAGCACAAGAAAAAAAATAGTTTCTTTTTCATGATTGTAATTTTTAGTTAGTAATTTGTTTGTTATATAATTAAATTTAAGATATTTACTCCATATAAAACACTTCATTCAATTCGATCGTGACAGGTGAATTATCTGAATTTGTCTTCATTATGTCCGCCATATACGCCCACCATTTTTGGACTATAGGATTCTTGCCCAAATCCTGAGAGCAAGCAACGCCTTTTACTTTTTGTGAAGCAAAAAGAATATTGGTTTCTTTGTCCCAAAAAATTGAATAATTGTATATCCCACTTTCCCTGATAAGTTGTTCTAATTCTGGCCAAATGTCGTTATGACGTTTTTCGTACTCTTTCTCAAAGCCGGGTTTGAGGTACATTTTAAATGCTTTTCGTTCCATTTTCATTTAGATTTAAGAGTCAAGATATACGACCTTGAAATGCTGAAAAAACTATTTTGATGTTATCGTCCACACTGTTTTTACACTGGGTGGTAATGAATCATTGAAATACATATCCGCTTTTACGCCTGTTGATTCGGGAGTATTAAAGTACTTTTTCAAGAAACCTTTTAGATCTTTATTCAGTAATTCAATAGCCGGTGTAAGAAGATTTCCGTGTCCTTGATTTTGTTGGTCTTTTAAAAGTGTTGTTCTTAATTCAGTTAAGTTTGCGTCATTCACCTTACCAGTCTTTTCTAACGAACGTCTCATTATTTTACAAAGATTTGTTTCCCTGATATGATAAGAATAAGCCAAACACCGCTGTTTAAAGCCCATTAACTCTTTTACACCCATATCAAATTCGGCAAGGTATTTTGTTGGAACCTCTTTTCTTGCTTCTTCAGCTGCCACTAATGCCTGATCCACTTTTCGGGCTGTTGCTTCGAAACGAAGCTGTGCATCTTCCAACATCCAAAAGTGTGGCTGATCGGTTTCTACCGTACGCATAAAAGCTGCTCTGCGATTCGACAGCCATGATGGTGTTACCCACGAAGCCCCTTTCAGTGTGGCTTCAGTAAGTAAGTGCTGTGGGTCGCTTCTACCAACCTCACGACTAAACCAAGAAATATCCCAGGGATACATTTCTATCACTTCAGATGAATATTTCCAATAGAGTTGAATTTTTTCTGAAGCATTTTTATACGGTTCGGCCAACAATTCAAGTGCTTTAACATCGTTGATTTCCGGTTTGTGAAAGAATATGGATGCCATTCGAAGATTTGGGTCTTCACGGTCAGGAATATTACCATAATACTCTTTAATTCCGGCTAGTTTTCCGGCATTATTCATTGCCTGCAATGCTCTCAATGTAGTAAGCGGTGAAGGTAAATAAATATAAGGTTCTATTTCCTCAGTAGCCGTACCCAGCCATACTTCACCTAAAACCGGTATTTTTCGTTCATTGGCAAGTGTCAGTACATTTTTAAACCAACGGTCGGCAGGTGTGGCAATTTGTACTTCGGTAATACTCGAATGAATAGATAAACCGACACAACTGGCATCAAGTTTTTCGATTGTAGCGTAGGTTTGTCCGGCAGAAATTTCCCAGGGTTCCCACCAAAGCCGACCATCCGGATTCAGCTTTTTCCATGTTTGTGCTAAAACATTCACAAAGTTGGAAACACGCTTATCCAACGGAACAGCACTGCATCTTTCGCATGGACCATCTTCGCTACACAACCAGGCATTTTGATCGTAGGTATACATCAATAAATCGTCGACACCCGGAAACTCTTTGTGAAAGATATCAATCAGTTTAATGTAACGTTTAATCGTTTGTGGGTCGGAAATGCATTGCGAAAGTGGCTCTACAGCAGGATAAACCACATAAGGAGCTCCAAAATGAAAAATGGTACGCATTCCGTGTTTTTTACACATTGCAATTCGATGTTTCAATTCAGCAGCACGTTTTGCAATACGTTCTTTGCTTTGCAAATACCGTTTGGAGCCACCGTTATTCTGATTCAGGGTAGAATCGTTATCGACTGGCAATCGAAATTCAGCCGGAACTGGAATTACATCTTCAAGATTCAACGCATTATCAGCCGGACGATATCCCCACGCAATATTAAGCTGCATGGTATTGAAACCCAGCTCTTTCATCAACTCCATGTTTTTGTCGTTCCATTCCACATTGGGCGAAGAAGGTGCTCCTAAAATGCCAACTTTGTATTGAAGTGAATGGTTTGTATCTGCCTGTTTACAAGAGGATAACAGTGCAATAAGCAATGAAATATAAATAAACTGTTTACTCATAATGCTAATTCGATTTTTGAAACTCAACAAATTTTTACAACTTCAATTCCTAATATCTGACCAAGCTTTTCAATTTTATCGGCAATATGTCCAACTCCAATTGCGCAATGGTGTGCA
>CAIQOG010000516.1 GCA_903873355.1 uncultured Bacteroidales bacterium | reverse complement strand
GATACTAATAACGCATAAAATCAGAATTATTCTTTTCATACTGATTGAGCTAAAATTCACCTGCAAAGATAGATAAACCAATTCAAAATATAGAACTCTGAAAAATTTCCTACCTTTGCACTCCGATTTTGCTATTGTATGAAGATTGCTAACATAGAATTCCCTGACAAACCGCTGTTTCTGGCTCCCATGGAGGACGTAACCGATCCTGCATTCCGCTTGCTGTGCAAACGTTTTGGAGTAGATATGGTCTATACGGAATTTGTTTCGTCGGAAGCGTTGATTCGTAGCGTAAACCGTACCCAACAAAAACTGACTATTTACGAGGAAGAACGTCCGGTGGTTATTCAGATTTATGGTCGCGACCCTCAGGCAATGGCCGATGCAGCCCGCATTGCAGCCGAAGCAAAGCCTGATATTATCGACATTAATTTTGGCTGTCCGGTAAAGAAAGTGGCTGGAAAAGGGGCAGGAGCGGGGCTGTTACGCGATATCCCACGCATGCTCGAAATTACGTCGGAAGTAGTGAAAGCAGTCAATATTCCTGTTACTGCAAAAACCCGATTGGGTTGGGACGATGACACGAAAATCATTGTAGGCTTAGCCGAACAACTACAGGATTGTGGCATAGCCGCTTTGGCAATTCATGGTCGAACACGCGCTCAAATGTACAATGGCGATGCCGACTGGACGCTGATTGGCGAAGTAAAAAATAACCAACGCATGCATATTCCAATCATTGGAAACGGCGATGTAACTACTGCCGAACGTGCAGAAGAATGTTTCGACCGCTATGGAGTTGATGCTGTTATGGTTGGTCGGGCTGCTATTGGTCGTCCCTGGATTTTCGGAGAAATGAAACAGTATTTTGCTACCGGTGACCTGACTCCGATTCTGTCTTTCGAAGAACAAAAAGCAATTTTAAAAGAACATATTATTGCCTCTGTCAGGTGGTTAGATATTGATGACAATACGGAAATAGAATCGGTAAGTCACCAAAGACTTAAAGGTATTATCCACAACCGCCGCCATTTAGCAGCAACTCCGGTTTTCAAAGGCATTCCTAATTTTAAAGATACCCGTATAGCCATGCTTCGTGCTGAAACGCTCTCCGAATTGTTTCAAATCATTGATTCAGTTGAAAATCCGACGGTTTCAAATTGCTCCTATTGAACAATATTCAATATTTTCGATAAATATTCTTTAGTTTTGGTATTTAGAAGTAATAAATATTCTATTTTTGAGTCTTTATTTTTAATAGCAATTTATATCAACACAAAACTATTCATGTATGAAACAAATTTTAATCCCAATCATTGCATTAGCACTTATGACAACAGCTTGCAATAAACCAAAAGATACCACTGGTATCGATTTAAAAAATCTGGATACAACTACTGTAGCCGGAAACGACTTTTACCAATATGCTTGTGGAGGATGGATGAAAAGTAATCCACTTACGGGTGAATATTCACGTTTTGGCAGTTTTGACAAATTGGCTGAAAACAACCTTAAACAACTAAAAGACCTTGTAACGGGTATCGCAACTAAAGGTGGCGCAGAAGGAACTATTGAGCAGAAAATAGGTGACTTGTACAATATGGCTATGGACAGTGTCAAACTGAACAAAGAGGGTTATGAGCCAATTAAATCTGATTTACAACGTATTGCCTCACTTAAAAACAATAAGGAACTAATTAAATTAATGCCTGAACTTTACATGTCAGGTCTTGATACTTATTTTGCTGTAAGTGTTGATGCTGACCAAATGAGCAGTAAGGAAAATCTGGTTCAAACTTATCAAAGTGGTATCAGCCTTGGGGAACGTGAATACTATCTTGATAATGACGCCCACACAAAAGAAATCAGAGAGAAGTATAAATTACATGTAATCAATATGTTTAAACAAGTTGGTTTTACTGATGCTCAGTCTAAAACCAATATGGAAGCCGTGTTGAAAATTGAAACGCGACTGGCAACTGCTGCTTACGACAATATTAAACTTCGAGACCCTCATGCTAATTACAACAAAATGACAGTTGCTGAACTTCAAAAACTCGTTCCCGTAATCAACTGGACTGATTATTTGAAAGCTTTGGGTTTGAAAAATACTAAAGTAATAAGTGTTTCTCAAAAAGAATCGTTGATTGAAGTAGGAAAAATCATTGAATCCGAACCAATTGCAAATCAAATTGCTTATTTACAATGGAAGCTGATTGACGAGTCTGCAAGTTTTTTGAGTGATGCCATTTATACTCAGAATTTTGAATTTTATGGCAAAGTTTTGTCTGGAAAAAAAGAACAACGTCCACGCTGGAAACGCTCTGTAGATTTGGTTGACGGAGTATTGGGAGAAGCCGTTGGGCAAATGTATGTAAAACAATATTTTCCACCTGCAGCCAAAGAACGCATGTTGAAACTTGTTCATAACCTTCAGGTTTCATTGGGTGAACGTATCAAAGCATTATCATGGATGGGCGATTCAACTAAAATTAAAGCAAAAGAAAAACTGGATGCTTTCTATGTAAAAATCGGATATCCAAACAAATGGCGTGATTATTCAAAACTGGATATTAAGAAGGACAGCTATTATGCAAATATTGTACGCTCTAACAAGTTTGATCATGCATATATATTTTCAAAAGCCGGCAAACCAGTTGACCGTGACGAATGGCAAATGACTCCTCAAACAGTTAATGCTTATTACAACCCAACTACAAATGAAATTTGTTTCCCTGCAGGTATTTTACAACCACCTTTCTTTGATATGAATGCTGATGACGCTTTCAATTATGGAGCAATTGGTGTGGTAATCGGGCATGAAATGACACACGGATTTGATGATCAGGGTTGTCAGTTTGATAAGGAAGGTAACCTGAAAAACTGGTGGACGGCTGCTGATAAAAAGAATTTTGATGAACGTGCAAAAGTAATGGCCGATTTCTTTGATTCTATCGTTGTGGCGCCCGGAATTCATGGAAATGGCAAGTTTACTCTTGGTGAAAATATAGCCGATCATGGAGGTTTACAGGTATCTTATCAAGCATTTAAAACAGCAAATGCAGAGAAGCCACTGGCAAATGCTGATAGTTTTACACCCGATCAACGTTTCTTCCTTTCGTATGCAAATGTATGGGCCGGAAATATACGTCCTGAAGAGATTCTGAAACTAACTAAATCTGATCCTCATTCATTAGGCAGATGGCGCGTAAATGGTGCTTTACCACAAATTCAGGCATGGTATGATGCATTTGGTATTAAGACAGAAAATAAGTTGTATGTACCGGTAGAAAAACGGGTATCAATTTGGTGATAAATTGTAGAGACATTGCATGCAGCGTCTCTACATTAAACAAATAAGGCAGAACCTCATCGTCTGCCTTATTTTTTTT
>CAIQOG010000515.1 GCA_903873355.1 uncultured Bacteroidales bacterium | reverse complement strand
TTGAAATATACCAGTTACGACCTGCAGCAAGATATTGCTGAACATTGGTAGTTGTTACTGAAAGTGTTCCTCCATTATCAACAAAGGTAGCTGTTCCTGTGGCATCGCTCTGAAGGGTTAATGCACCTACCACTGTAAGCGTTTTACCTGAAGCAAGAGTGACACCCCATCTGAAACTTTCATCAGTCCATTTTTTATATTTAGATATGGACTTTCATACACAGCGCCATTTGTAAATGTATTATAATCAATCATTTTACCGTTGATTTTTGCAGCCGGACGCAATTTGTCTGATTGGTATTTCATTTCCAATTTTTCTCCGTATGATGATTTATAATTGATAGTTCTATTTATTCCCGAGAAATAAACAGAAGTAGATTTTCTCAAAAACTCATCGAATACTTGAAAATTTGGAAATTTAGTTTTTTCAGCTGTTTCAATAATATAGCCTGAGACCATACCCATACATGCAATTAGATTGTAATCCCCAAAAAACTTCCTTGCTCCTTCATTATGGAGCGCCAATGCAGTTTCTTTATTTAAAGAAATTTCAAAAGTTTTGTTGGTGGAAAGTGGGAGTAACGATACCAAAATATTATTAGCTTCCCAGTAATATCTGCCATTCAAACGAATACATTTTATTGAGTTTGGAAAAATGAACCAGGTAGAAGCACTATTTTTGCTATTTTCCCAAAAAAGATCCACTTCTTTTTCGGAATTCGATTTGGGGATAGTTATTGAATGTAATGGTTTTGAAGCATATTTTTGACGAGCAATCGTTTCAAATTCCTTCGGCTGATCAGAGAAGCTCAAATGCCAATAATTAGCTCGTTGGAAACCTTTTGGTGTAGAGCAAGAAGTAGTATCAAGATGTTTATTCAAAGCAGTTGAGGCACTCATTACCAACATGGTACCTTTGGAATGTAATGTTTGTGTATAAGGACTCATACCCGTTGTTGAACAGGATGACGGCTGTCCACCACTAAAGCACAAGGGTTTTTCCGTACCATTTGCCACAATAGACCAAACCATTTGTTGTTTTGGATTATCAATAATGCTTGTCTGAACATTCCCCATGGCATAATTAGATGAGCAATAAAAGCTTTCTGCAAATGCCATAGCCTTATCCATGTGGTAAAATGGACGACTCATTTTTGCTTCAAAAGGGAGGGAAAGCTTTTTCTGAAGGATATTCATTATCACTTTATTAGGTCGATAAGTTGTGGTAGCAATATGAATTGGTACCTCAACATTATCCCAATTACGAGAGCCTATGCCGGCAAAACACCATAAGATAGTTTCCATTTCACTGGGTTTTCCATTGGACAAGTAACCTCTTTTTTGAGCTCCAGCAATCATGCCATCGACCACTTTCAGTCCATAAGTTGTAAAAAAATAGTCTAATCCAAATTTTGCCAATATGCGTGTTTCTTTGTCAGGCGAAAAATCATATAAATTAAGGAAACCTTCAATACTATGTGGATAGTAAATCTCAGAATCATATTCACCATTTCCCGAAATCAATAGCCTTTTCAAATAATCACGCAACATTTCCTTGATTAATTGTTCTGCTTTACGAGCATTAATTCCCGACACACGAACACTATCGGGGAAAAGCTGTGCATACAACAAACCACTTGTTCTCCACATGATTTTATGGTTCTCAGTTCCACCATCAATAGAATTTCCACCCAGCAAATAATCAGGTTGCCCTACTAAATTATGAGGATACGAAAGTTTCAATTCGCTTTTCATATCATCCGAACTTCGGGTGTATTCTTTATAATTGGCTACTGCATTTTGAAAGCGTTTTTTCCATTCTAATCCCATTTGGTCAGCCAACAGAGGATAAAATCGCGCCCAATTTTTACACGCAAAATGATATTGTTGATTTAGATTTCCTTCAATTGACAAATAAGCTTTTGCTTCTACCAAATGGGTATTTGTCAACACACAAGCCATAGCAGGCGGCAAGTCCGACTTCATAGGGTCGCCATTAAATGCAGTTATTTCACCATTTTCATTCCTCGTTCTGGCAGAAAAATAGCCTGTAGCCGGCTG
>CAIQOG010000514.1 GCA_903873355.1 uncultured Bacteroidales bacterium | reverse complement strand
TTGATTCGTATTCATCCAAAAAATAAAAGACCGGTTGGGGACAGAATGGCACTTCAGGCACTCAGATATGTGTATGGAACTGATATAATTGCTGATAGTCCGCTCCCGACAAGATTTCCGATTAGTAACGACACTGTTTTTGTAATATATAAAAATGTGGGTGGCGGTTTGAAAATAAAAGATGGTGATACTTCCCTGAAAGGTTTTGTTTTAGCCGGAAGTGATAAACATTATCAGGCAGCTACAGCAACTATCGTGAATGATAGTACCATAGCTGTTCATAGTACATTGGTTAATAATCCGATATCATTTCGGTATGGTTGGGCTAAAAATCCGGATTGCAACTTGTACAATTCAGCTGATTTACCTGCATTTCCGATACGCACCGATAATTATGCTTCCGGCATGGCTTATGCTGCTTTCCCTTCTACCTGTACTGCAAGTAGTAATGCTTCACTTTCCGATTTGAAGATTGGTGGTACAACCGTGTCCTCATTCAGCAGTAACGGATACTTATATTTTTACGATATTGGGGATGCTAAAACCATTCCTCAGGTTACAGCTACAGCTACGGATAGTAAAGCAACTGTTTCAATAACATCAGCAACTACAATATCCGATTTGGTGGGCAGAAAATCAGTTATTACTGTTACTGCAGAAAATGGTTCAAAGAAATTTTACGAAGTGGTTTTTACTGCAAGTTCAACATCCGCTGTTTCCGATATATCTTTAAAAGGCATAACAGTTCATAGTGTAAATCACAAGCTTATTGTGGATGTTGCCTCTTCGGAAAATGGTAAGATTAAAGTATATGATTTATTAGGCCAATGCCTTTTGCAGTCGGAATATAAAAGTAATACCACCAACGAATACTCTATATCACAATCAGGTATTTTTATAGCTCGCATAATTTCGATTGATGGAAAGAAAATGACAGTGAAGATAATTGTGAAGTAAGTACCACGTAATTTAGAAAAACTGAATATCTATATTTTAAAGAACAACAATCAAATTAACACATCTATTAATTTTAAAACAAAATGAAATGAAAAAATTATTTTTATCTTTAATTCTTTCTTCGGTAGTAACTGTGCTTTCAGCACAAACTACTCAACAACTGAAAGCCTTTGACGACACATATTTGTACAAAGGATTAAATGGAACAGGTTATGAAATACGGGGTCTTGAACCGTATCTTTATACTTATCATTCTACAGCAGGATCTCAATATCGTAGAGAAACATTTTTACGGTTTGAATTATCAACTTTGTCAACTTTTTTACAATCCGTAAAATTACGAGTGTATGCAAATGCACTACCGGAAGCACATACCTTTGAGCTTTACCCATTGAGTCTGATAAACTGGGTTGAAGATGATTTGACATTTTTTAACAGGGCAGTTAAAGTGGGTGCAGATAATGCTGTTTATACCACAATATCCGGTCCAGTAACAACAACAGCTAAGTATTATGAATTTGATGTTACTACAATTGTAAAAGACTCAATTAACAAAGGTGCGCAATTTATTGGATTTCGGTTGAGAGATGGTTCTGTTGTAAAAACAGCCGCAGGAGATCCTGCATTAGCAGTTTGGCATTCCAAGGAAAATCCGAGTGGAAATTTTCCTATGTTACAATCTGTAGAGCAGGATATTACCACTTTAAAATTACAATCCTTGTCAATAAATGGTACTCCATTGGATGGTTTCAGTTCAACAAAATACAAATATTACGTAACATTACCATGGGATGCAACTGTTATTCCAACTGTTACTGCTGAAACTGCTGTTAATACATCAACAAAGGTAATTACATCCGCCAC
>CAIQOG010000513.1 GCA_903873355.1 uncultured Bacteroidales bacterium | reverse complement strand
CGACTAATTGGAAATGGAATTGCATTTTCAATCAATTCAAATGAGATTTGATTTTTTCCTTTTTTTAAATTAGTTACAGTTGCATTAAAAGTCTTTGACTTGATTTTAGGGTTAACATCAATCTCTACTTTTGATATGATTTCTGGTACTTGTTGTATTTTCAGAAACAGATACGCCATCAATAAATGCCCCATTGGTCCTGGGTGAACACGATCTTTGCCAATCGCCGTAAAGTTAGAATCTACCAATTGCAGTTTAATATTAAGCTCATTGAGTGGATTATAAAAATCAACTAAAGTTGCACCTGATTCATTTGCTAATTCATCAACAGCAACCGTCAATTTTTGAATGGTTTCATTTTTTCCAGTCAAAACAAGTCGATTTGCGGATTTACAATTGGGATCATAAGGAGTTGGTTTGATAATGAATATGCGCGGGGTGCAACTGTCTTTTAATCTTCGGATAATTTCACGCATTTCTTTTGTGTATTTCGCCACAATTCGATTTTGTTCTATTAACAACTCTTCGGCAGTATGTTTCTTCTCATAAAAGCTGCTACCAGCATCGTTCATTCCCAATTTTATGACTGCAACTGTTGGATTATGTGATAAGATATCGTAATCCATTCTATCTAAGACATTTGTTGTAATATCTCCACCAACTCCACAATTGTAAAACTCTATATTCCTTTCCGGAAAACGGGTTTGATAATAGCTTTGGATATATAAATGATATAAACCACCATGCGTAATACTGTTTCCAATAAATGCCACTCGGTCGCCATCCTTGAAAATCAAGTTTTTTGAGTCGGTGCTTTTGACTGCGAATAATGAAAACTGAATAAGCAAAAGAATCATGATGATTCCGGTAGCTTTAGAATAATATTTTTCAAACATAAAAAATGATTTCTAATTGATTATTTCACATTCAATTGCTTATACAGAAATTCATTTGACTTATTTTTCTGCTCAGCCGATAAAGAATGCCCCATTTCTTTGGCAATCACTAATGTTTTAGGTGCTGAAATACTATTATAGGCTGCGTATATTGAAGTCGGTGGACAATATACATCATTAAAACCGAAAGCATAAAATCCAGGGACTGTCAATTGTTTAGCAAAATTAACTACATCGTAATATCGTAAGGTTTCCATATTTTCCTTTGTGGCCAATTCCGGTTTATTGAATTCAAGTGGCCAGCCACCTGCCCTTCCAAATTGATATCCTGTGACATCGCAAAGTGCCGGATAAAATGACGAAAGACAAATGACCCGTTTATCTAATGCAGCGGTCACTATAGCCAAAGCTCCTCCCTGACTACCTCCGGAAACAATCAGATTATGACCATCATATTCGGGTAGGGTAGTTATAAAATCAATAGCACGAACACAACCCAAATAAACATGCTTGAAATAATACGCATCTTTGTTGTCAAGGTTAAAAGTTTGATATTCGGCCAAAGCTCCACGGTCTAAGTTGGCATAAACTATTGAATCCAAGGTTACGGGTATGCCGTGAATGCCAATTACCAATGTAATCATCCCCTTCTCCGCTTTATCTACAATCCCCGTATAATAGGGTTTCACACCTGATCCCGGCAAACAAAGTAGGGCTGGATATTTTCCGAGAGCTTTGGGTACACATAATATTCCATACACCCGCATTCCTATTTTACAGTTTTGAACATTGATTTGATATACATTTACCTTCTCAGTACATTTATTTGGGAGTAATGTCATTTGGGCATCCAATGGTATCTTCACATTATCTGCTTTTGCCTTGTCCCAAAACTGAAGAAAATCAGTAGGAACAGTAGTTGTCGATTCAATTTTCTCAGGATTATAAGCTACTGTAGCCATACCACGATAGTTTTTATTTTCAATTTCAGCTCTTACGGTGCAACGTAGAAATCCAGGGCTGGTCATTGTGCCTCCATCAATTTCCAGTTGACCATTTCCCAGATTAACTGAGCTTTTTAAAGTTGGAATCATTTTTTCAGCACCCACTTCATAACTGATTTTCACATTGTTGAGTAATGCTCCATTTTGAGTTACAAAAACCTTAAACTTTACCCTTTCTTTTAGTTGGTAAACCCAATCAGCATGGTCGGCTGTTACGGTAATTTTTACAGGACTTTCAGCAACAGTAAATGATATACAGATAAACAATAGTGCTACAGTTATGTATTTCTGAATTGATTTTTTCATAATTTGTAAAGTTTCAAATTGAAAGGTAATTTTACTGCTTTGAAATTGCTAAACTGATATTTTATTTTACATTAAGCTGTTTATATAAAAATTCATTCGACTTGTTTTGTTGCTCTGTTGTTGAAGCATGTCCCATTTCTTTTGCAATAAGTAAAGTTTTGGGTGCTGTAATACTGTTATAAGCAGAATATGTAGAAGTTGGAGGACATGATTCGTCATTAAATCCAAATGCATAGAAACCTGGAACGGTCAATTGTTTGGCAAAATTGACCACATCGTAATATTTAGAAGTTTCCACTTTTTGGTTGGTTACAAATGATGGTTTGTTGAATGCATGCGGCCAACCACCGGCTCTTCCGAACAGATAACCTGTCACATCACACAGTGCAGGATAAAATGAAGAAAGGCAAATTACCCGTTTGTCTAATGCAGCAGTTACTATAGCTAATGCACCACCTTGACTTCCACCTGCAACAGCCATCGTATGACCATCGTATTCGGGCAAGGTAGTTATAAAATCGATGGCGCGAACGCATCCCAAATAGACATGTTTGTAATAATACTCATCTTTATTATCAAGATTATAGGTATTATATCCATCTAATGCACCATATCTTAAATTGTCATAAACAATTGAATCGAGTGTAACAGGAATTCCATGAATGCCAATTTGTAAGGTAATAATTCCTTTTTCTGCCATACCTACAAAACCACTGTAGGGTCGTACACCGGCTCCTGGCACTTCCAATACTGCTGGGTATTTTCCGGGAGCTTTCGGTACGCATAATATTCCATATTCCCGCATTCCTATTTTGCAGTTTTGAACATTGACTTGATACACATTCACTTTATTGGTACATCTGTTTGATAACAAAGTCATTTGAGCATCCAATGGAATTTTAGCATTATCGGCTTTAGCTTTGTCCCAAAACTGGATAAAATCGGCAGGAACAGTGGTTGTGGGTGCAATTTTTTCAGGATTAAATGCGGCAGTGGCTTTACCTTCGACGTTTGTTTCCTGTATTTTTGCTTTCACCGTACAACGCAGAAAACCGGCAATTTGCATGGTACCACCGTCTATCTCCAGTTGACCGTTTTCTAAGTTGACTGTTTCTTTTAAGACAGGGATCATTTTTTCTGGACCAATCTCATAACTGATCTTTACATTTTTCAATAATTCGCCATTTTGAGTAACAGAAACCTTGAACTTTACTTTTTCATTTAGCTTGTACACCCAGTCAGAATGGTCGGCAGTAACGGTAATTTTCACAAGAGTTTCTGCAGCATTTAATGTCAATGAGAAACACATCACGAGAATGGAAAGTAATAACGACTTTTGAATTAATTTATTCATTTTCTTATGATTTAATTTTTTATTCTAATGGATCATTTCTGTCTAATAAAATATACCAACCGATTGAGCGGCACATTCATTTTTACCGTTTGACCTCCCTTGTACTTTTTGCCTAAATCGTCGATCCAATTGCCTTTGGGTAATTTTACGTTTCTTGTATCACCTCTATCAACCATGGGTGCCACCAAATATTTATCACCCAGCATATATTGGTCGTTGCAGCTCTCAAAGCCCTGATTCGGGAATGAATATTCTAAATGACGAACAATAGGTTCACCATCCTGAGCGGCTTTTGCGGCTAATTCGTAGATATAATCTCCCATTTTAGCATGAAGTAATGCGGTTTCACAGCAAATAGCCAAATGTTTCTCGTCAAGCACTCTCCAGGGTGTTACTGAAAACTGCATCATGGGCATCAACGCCTGAATTTGTGCAGAACGAATCATTAATTCCTGATCAAAAGTGTTGAGATCAATTTTTTCGAAAACCGACAATAAACCACCACCAATCATATCCGGACAAGTGAACGGATGACCAATTAAACCGGCAGAAATCATGTCGGGAACAAGTATTTTCAAATCATCCCACGAAAAACCTTTATCTTGCAGACGTTGAGCCAGAGGCTGATTGCCATTTTTCCAACAAGCACGGAATTCATTGAAATCAAATTCAGCTCCTAATTTTCCATACATTTCGGCCTGTTTTTCTCCGGTGGTATTTGTAGCTTCATTAATATATTGTCCAGTACCTTTTTTATAAAATAAAAAATCTGCCGCATCGAACTTGAAACCATCAACACCATACTTGGTTTGTAGGTTTTTCAACTGAGCTTTCAACCAATCTATTGCTTTAGGATTTGTTAAATCAAGACAGGCGCTATAACCTTCCCACCAATTAATTAAAGCTGGCTCTTTGCTCCCTTTTTTCAGAACCAAACAACCATTGCTTGCTAATTCTCTAAACTCTTTACCATCTGGACTGACAAAGGGTGTAATCCACAGCATAACCTTAAAATTCTTTGCATGAAGATAATCCATCATCCCTTTTGGATTGGGAAAAGTATTGGCATCAAACTCAAAAGAACCATAGTATTTTGCCCAGTTATCGTCGATCATAAAAACTCCTGTGGGGAAACCGTTTTTCAACACATTGTCGGCATAATTGATAATGTCTTTTTGATTCTGATTATTTCCCAATTCAATCCAAGTATTGTATTGCGGCATTTTGAACATTAACGGATTAGGCGTTTTTCCCGAAGCCGGAAAATACTTGTCTTTGGCTGCTAAATATGCATCACGCAAAGTTTTACCCGCCAAAACTGCGTCCAGTTTTTCTACATCTGAATAAAGAATCAAATTTCCTTCTTTCAGTTCAAAAGCGAAGGGTTCATTACTCCAAACATACCTTCCCAAATTAGAGATAAGTAGTGGTGCAGCCTGATTACCAAGGTTGTCATTCAGGTCTTTTTTTGCTGTATTTGCTTCAAAAGGTTGAAACCGAATATCTTTCAAAGGAGTATTACACCAGGCTTTTGCCGTAAAAGCTCCATACCATTTTTCACCCGTTAAAGGTTTAATTTCAGTGCTGAATTTCTCAGCAAAAATATTTACTGAGCATATTAATAATACAATAGCAATCGTTAGATTCTTCATAAAATAGATTCCTTTAATTTTGATATATTTGTTATCTTGTATTTTTTCTGATTAGTATTTAATTTTCAGAGACTTTTTGATTTCATAAGTTGGTTTCTGACTGGCTATTGTTTGTACGTTCTCAAATAGTACATCCTGAACATTTTTAATAGTCACTTTTGAATTATTTGGCAATAGTATGTTCCGAAATGTTATACTTTTTGCATAATTAGCTGTATCACTGAAACCTTCAAGGTAGATAACAGGTTTTTCCGTGTTAGCAGTTGACATATTCAAATTTGTAAATTCAAAGTTTTTTAATTTAGTCAAGGTTGGAGCTGACTCACCATCATTATTATATGGAAGTGAAGTGAACAAGGTGATTTTTTGGAGGTTACAGTCCTTCACTAACACATCTTCCACATAACCACCTCGTTTTTCAGTAGTCTTGATTTGAAAGCCATGCATTAAATTTCCCAACTCACAATCGATTACCTGAACGTTCATTATTCCTCCCGATAATTCACTACCGATGCTCAAACCGTGACCTTTTAAAAAATTACAATTGGAAATAAAAACATTTTCACAAGGTCTTGCCACTTTATTGCCCTCAGGATTTTTTCCTGATTTTATGGCAATACAATCATCCCCTGTAGTAAAAGTGCAATTAAAAATATATGAATTGATGGACGAATCTGGGTCAATACCATCGCCATTCCACGCCATACTGTTTATGTTTAATCCGTTGATAGTAACGTTTTTGGAATAGGTATAATGGATAGTCCAACAGGGCGATTCTTCGATGGTCAAACCTTGTAAATTCACATTTTCGCAATTCATCAAACAGATTAATCGTCCACGACCTCTTGCCCCGTTTGGATTATTATCAGCCATGGATTTTCCCAATGAAACACCGCCACCACTAATTTTTCCCTCGCCACGAATACTAATATTTTTTACATTGTAAGGTCCAGTAGCATCTAATTTACCGGCCGTAATCAGGCTCCCGAAAGCTTGAAATTCCCAACCCTCGAAACGGGTTTTTATGAATGGCAAATAATCTTCTATTTTAGTACTTCCTTTCAATACCCCTCCTTTTGCAATGTAGAGAGTCATATTACTTTTTAGAAACAAGGCACCGCTGATAAAAGTACCAGTAGGAACAAGCACCGTTCCACCTATTGTACAAACATCAATGGCTTTTTGAATGGCACGGGTATTTAGAATTCCACTGTCAGCTTTTGCGCCATAATCAAGGATGTTAAAAACTTTCCCTTGTGGTTTTGTTTTTACCGTTAATGGGTTGTAATTTTCAGATTTTTTACCGTTTGCATCTTTTGCAACTATAGAAATTTTAAAGTTGCTGTTTGGCTTTAGGCCATTTATCGTGTAATTTGTAATTTTTGAAAAACCAACACAAAAACCATTCACATAAATGTCGTACCCAACAACCTCCTTGTAATCAACCGGTTTATTCCACAAAATTGTGATACTGCTACTTGTTTCAGTCTCGGGTGGAGAAATTAGGTTATTGGCTGTACCAAGCTTTGAATTTGAAGCAAATAAAGGTAAATTTAAGACTGAAAAACAAAACAGTAGATAAACCTGAAATACTTTGACTTCCATCTTGAATCTTATTTATATGACTAATAGATGATTCTGATTATTAATGAATAAGCAAGACTCAACTACTTATTAATTTGTATCCACTTTTACAGTTCCTCTCAACATGTCTCCCCAATATATTTCGAAAACGTAGGTTGTTCCTTCTGATAAACCAGAAATAAGTTTTACACCTGCGGTTTTATCGATATCGGTCAAAGCAACAGTGACTTTAGCCGTAGATCTTTCAACAAAATAAACAATTTTAGAGACTTGCTTTAAAGAATTCCATTTTAATGTAACTTGATTACTAGTAATGTCAGTAGTAGCTACATCATAAAAGATATTTTCTGTTTTGGTTTTAAATGTTATAGCTAAAAAATAGGAATCTTTGATATTAGGGTCTTTGCTAACTGCCTTAATACGTGCCGAATACCAAGTATTACTCCACAAATCCTGAAGTGTATAGTAGTATTTATCGATTATAGTGTCTACAACTAATTGATTTTTGAATAATAAACTATCTTTGCTTATTTCAAGTAAATAATAAGTTGAATTGGCAATAGGTGTCCAGCTCAAGCTTGCCACATTATTATTAATAGCTGCTGAAAATAAAGCGGGTGAAAATAATTGATCTGCAGTGTTGTGTACTACTACTTCATCTTTACATGATAGCAAAACCTGAGAAATCAATATTAGAATACCAATTGACCTGATTATATTAAATTTAAATCTTTTCATGACGTTATTTTTAATTTATATATTGAAGGAACTTAGTGAACTCAAGGTATTTGGTCGTTGCTTAATACACCGTTGCTGGTATTAATAATATCTGTTGCCAAGGGGTATAGATAATTATTTTTGACAGGATCATATCCATGAGCAATTTGCTGCTGAACAATTTGTGCGAATAAATTATCTTTCATCCAAACCGGATGCCAACCATTAATTTGATATCCAACAACTCTTGGATCATTTGATGCTAACGGAAAATCAGGATTTAAGATGATAAGTGTTTCGCCATCAGGTGCATACTTAGTAAATACATTATTTGGAACATTCGTGTTTTCTTTATTTACTATTTGTCTATATGCTTCTTTCATATCGGCAATTTTTGAACCAAGCATATTCCATCTTACCAAATCCTGTTTACGAAGCATCTCTCCGCCAAATTCCCAGGCACGTTCATTTACAATGGCATAGAAAAAATCGGATTTACTCATTGAAACTGAGTCCACATAGTTGTTTACTTTCGATGTCCACGTATCGAATGTGAAAGCTCGTTGTCTTACCAAGCTCAAAGCAGCTTTTGCATCTTCAGTAGGACCGTTGTTTATTTCATTTTCGGTTTCGGCAAACATCAGCACAATATCACTATAACGCATGATGGGAAAATTAACCCCTGTATAGCTTACGCTCTTTAAATCTCCTCCCATCGAAGGCGTAATCCAGTTTCTACGCCATTTAGTGGGTGACATATTGGTCCCAGTAGCTAAAGACTGTTTACTTAAAAATGCAGCATTAGCATAATTATATAATTCAGCAGATACATTTCGGCGGGTATCTAGTTTATCAAAAGAATAGAAATAAGTACAGGGAACTCTCATTTGCCCACCCGCAAAACCATATTTAGGATCGACTGGAGATGTACAAAATGGCATACCAAAGCTATAAGCAATACGACCACTATTTAATCGACCAAAGGCAATTTCAAAAATATCTTCATTATAGGTCAAATCCTGTGTATAGCTATGAAGGTTCTTGAATATATTTGTAAAACTAGGATTTAATTGATGTTTCCCACTTTGCATTATTTCTTTACATTCTGTATTTGCTATTTTATAATAGTCCTTCCAATATCTACCACGTCTGGTTACGAAGGACTTATTGCGCAGCGAAAATCCAGCATAAGCCAAAGCCATGCGTGCTCTGAGTCCTTTTACATAGGCTTTGTTTACTCTTTCGGAAGTATGAGTCTCGGTCATCCAGGGCACATAGTCTTCCACACTTGCCAAATCTTTTATAAGAAATTCATAGATTGAATCCCTATCAGTTTTGGGAATATTAAAGTTGTCACCGGCCTGAGTAGATTTGGTTTTAAAAGGAACATCCCCCCAAAGACTAATCAATTCATTATATGCCATTGCGCGTAAAGTAACCGCCTCACCAAATAATTGATGTGATTGAGCTGCATATTCACCAGTCCAAATTGGACTTTTCGGTAAATTATCAATAACCATATTCGACCGTTCAATTATCTGATATAAACTGTTCCATATTTCTTTCAAATTCTGAGTACCGCCATTTGCAGAATAATGTGCAAGGCTGCAATAACTATTATCATCTGATGTTGAATGCATAACTTCAATATCATTATCACATTTAGTAAACATCAATACATAGCCATACAAAGTCAAGGTAGCATAGTTGTTATAAATACCATTGACCGTTTTAGTCGCAAAATCGAGATTCGTAAAAGCATTTGCCTCGATGAAGGTAGAGTTTGAACTTGTTTGAAGATAGTCATTGCATGAAACAATAGTACCTATTATCAACACCAACAAAATATATTTTATAGCTCTTTTCATAATTGATATTTTTAAAATTCTAAATTTAATCCTACATTAAATGAACGACTTCTTGGATAAGCAGAAAAATCAACTCCGGGAGTTAAAGGGGTTGCACGCTGTGTATCTACTTCGGGGTCATAACCTGTATAGTTAGTCCAGGTTATGATATTATACAAGGTACCATAAAAGCGTAATTGAGATAATTTTAGTGCTTTAAGAACTTTCTTTGGAAGTGAATACCCCAGGGTCAAATTATTAAAACGTAAGAAAGATCCATCTTCAACTGCCCATGAGGTGAGTGGAACATTCATCATATCGGCCGACCAAATAGTTGCATTTTTATTCATCGCGGCTAATTGAATAGGGTCGGTCACAATTAAACCCGTTTCCTTGCTGATATACATAAATCGGTTATCCGAATTCATGCTATTCAAGATATTTTTGTAATAACGGGCACCAAGATAGCTTGTAAATTGAAGTTTATTGGCATTATAAATGCTGTTTCCATATACCCAATTAAAAAAAGCTGACAAATCAAACCCCTTGTATTGAGCAGTTAGATTAAAACCACCGGTATGTTTCGGATTTGCATTCCCAATCACCACTTTATCTTTTGTATCAACAATTCCATCACCATTCTGGTCTATGAGTTTTAATACTCCCGGCCAAAAGCGTGTTGCACTAATTAATGCACGATCATCAGGAACTCCGGGTTTTAAAGTATATATGCTATTTGCGTATGTAAAGTCATTAAAGCTATACATACCATCAGCCACATATCCATACATTTGTCCAATAGAGCCGCCCTCCTTAACTAAATAATCGCCGGCAGGTCCAGCCCCTGACCAGTTGGAAGATTGTTCCCATTGTTTGGTGTCACCGAGTTTATCAATCCGATTCCGGTTAAATGATATATTAAAAGAGGCAGATAATCGGAAGTCTTTTTTATCAATAAGCACCCCATTCAATACTATTTCAAGCCCTTTGTTGGAGGTTTGTCCTATATTTTGCCACTGGATTGCATATCCGGTACTCGAAGGAACTGTTGCTTGGATTAATAGATCCCTCGTTGTGTTTTGATATACTTCCACCGAACCTGATAACCGTTGTTTGAATAGGCTAAAATCTACACCGACATTTCGGGTAATGGTTGTTTCCCATTTTAGTTTAGGATTGGAAAGAATTGAACTTGGAACAAGTAGTGCTGTAGGTGAAGTTTCGTTGCCATCTGCATAGTAGGCATCGGTTTTGACATTATATACTTTTTGCCATGCATTGTCTGAGATTCGGTTATTACCCGATTCTCCATAGCTGGCGCGAAACTTCAAATCACTTAACCAATTATCTTTAGCCGTTTTTAGAAAATCTTCATCCGATATACGCCAGGCCAAACCTACTGATGGAAAGTATCCCCATTGATTTCCCGGAGCAAATTTACTCGAACCATCAGCACGAAGAGTAACCGTGGCAAGATATTTCCCTTTGTAATCATACATCACACGTCCAAAAAACGAAGATGTTTTTACATCCGGATTATCACCCGTGAGAATAGGATCGGATGTGCCGAGATTCATCATACTCAATGCACTCACGGCATCAATATACTTTGGAAAGTATTTTGCCGAACTTGTTTCATCGAAAGTCTTATAGGAATTCAATTCTTCTCCGATCATGGCATTTATATTACTACCTGGAAAAAAATCTCTTTTGATAAAATTCAGTGTATTTGCAAGTCTGTAACTCTTAGCTGATGTTTTTTGTATTGAAGCAATAGGCTGACTTCCATAATTCATAACATTCCATGTGTTGAGTCCATAAAACCTGTTATTTTTGATGTCACCGTATTGTGTTCCATATTCAAAACGATAATTTAACTCCTTTGTAATTTGAATTGTAGCAGCTGCATTAAAATTAAAAGTCAACGATTTAGAATGTCTGTAATCATCATTCGTCTGTTTTACAGGATTCAAGACAAATGCTGATGCAGCTTCATAATCAGTGCTCGTTAAACTGTAATCAACAAAGTCCATTAATCCATTTATTGGTCGGAATTGTATTGCATCTGCTAACCTATAATTGGCTGAGGTACCAGCTCCATCGATTGTAGCGTCAGACATTCTAGTATTAAGTTCCAGCGTTAACCAATCATTTATTTTGTTGGTTGTTTTAGCAGTAAAGTTTG
>CAIQOG010000512.1 GCA_903873355.1 uncultured Bacteroidales bacterium | reverse complement strand
GCCCTTGCATGATAGCAGTCGTGCCGGAATTTTTGAGCGACTTTTTATTGATATTGGCGACGAACAATCCATTGAAAACGATTTGTCGACCTACAGCTCTCATTTGCTGAACATGAAATATTTTATTAAGAACAGCAATGAGAAAACGCTGTTACTGATTGACGAATTTGGAACAGGAACTGAACCTATGATTGGTGGAGCCATTGCCGAAGCAACGTTGGAACGTTTCAACCGAAATCTGGCTTTTGGTGTGATTACCACGCATTATACCAACCTGAAACATTATGCCGAAGATGCTCCGGGAATTGTGAACGGCGCAATGTTGTACGACCGTCAGCATTTACAACCGCTGTTTCAATTGAACATAGGAAATCCCGGAAGTTCGTTTGCTGTGGAAATTGCCCGGAAAATCGGTTTGCCCGAAGATTTAATTGCCGAAGCTGCCGATAAAGTTGGAGCGGAGCATCTCGACTACGATAAGCACCTTCAGGATATTGTCCGCGATAAACGCTATTGGGAAAACAAACGCCAGCAAATCCGCCAAAAGGAAAAGAAGCTCGAAGAAACGTTGGAGAAATACGAAGCCGAAATGGCTTCTATCGACCGTCTGCGCAAGGAAATAACCAATAAAGCAAAGGATGAAGCTAAAAACCTGCTGAGCGAAGCCAATGCGAAGATTGAAAATACCATTCGTCAGATAAAAGAAGCGGAAGCGGAAAAAGAAAAGACTAAAGCGGTAAGGAAAGAATTGGATGAATTTAAAGAAAGAATTGCCCCTAAATCCCCTAAAGGGGACTTGAAGAGTGCAGATTCAAAATTTCAACTCAATATAAAACCTATTAAAAAAAATACAAAACCTGAAACTCAAAACACGGAACTAGAAACTTTTAGTATCGGTGTTAACGTCCGTATCAAAGGTCAAACTGCTACAGGAAAAATTACCGAGATGCAGGATAAACAAGCGTTGGTGGCATTTGGAAATCTGAAATCCACAGTAAAGTTGAGTAAATTAGAACCTATCAGCAATAATCAGTTGAAAAAGGAAGCCAAAAAATTTGAATCTTTAGGCAATGGAACAACCGATGAGGTTCGTCAGCGAAAACTGACTTTCAAATCGGAAATTGATGTGCGTGGTATGCGTGTCGACGAGGCACTGCAAGCTGTAATGTATTTTATCGACGACTCGGTTATGGTGGGTGTGGCTTCAGTGCGTATTTTACATGGCACAGGAACAGGTGCATTGCGCCAAATGATTAGACAATACCTTGGAACAGTTCATGGAGTGAAAAGTTATAAAGACGAACATGTACAATTTGGTGGTGCTGGAATTACCGTTGTAGAATTTGACTAAAACAGGATTTGTATCCAAAACGAAGGCTTCACTTTTGATGAAGCCTTCGTTTTTTTGATTTTAGAGATACAAATACTTAGGGTTTAATTACTTTCAAGCCTATTACTTCAGCCGAATTCAAAGCTTTTACTTTTATAATATAAATACCTTTTGCTAATGAATTTGCTGATAGTTTGTTGTAGTTGTTCGCTGTAAATAAAGCTTTTCCTGTTGTGTTATAAAGTGTCGCCGATGAAATTTCCTGATTGAATACAAATGATTGATCCTGATTACTCCAACGAGCATTTAGGTGTTTTTCCAACGGGTTATTTACGCTGGTTTCCAGATATCTGGCGGGTGTAATTATAAATGCTTTTGCTGACAAGGTAAAATTATCAAATTTATTTCCGCCTGTAAATAGTATTCGCCCATCATCCAACATTGACAAATTACTTGAAGCCACGCTATAATCGAATCCACCAATTTTAGAAGAATTTACCGAACCTGTGATAAGATTAATAGTGATAATTCGCAATGTCATTTGATTATTGCTGGAAGCTTGTTGAATGACGTGAATAAGCTTACGTACCTTGTCAATCATTAATGTCCGACAGGTGCCGTAACCAATATTAGGATCCACATCGTCAATCAATGAAATTGGTTTTTGTGTTTTAATTTCTTCTATTTTACTGGTTGCTGGGTCAATAGAAATAATTCTTACCATACTCATATCGGTTTTATAAACAAGAACTGCATATTTCCCATCGGGTAATTGGAATTGTTCAGTTAAAATTGAAGTTTCATAAGTAACTATATCCCAACTTGTTTCACCATCAAAAAGAGTTTTTGTGAGTTCTGACCATGAATTGGTCACAGGATTGTACTTTTCAAAGCTATAGTCAGTAAGATGTTGACCATAAATACTATTTGTACCGCATACGATAGCACCCCCATCGTTTGTAGGAATAATAATAGGTGCTGAACGTTCAATAATACCGGGACCGGTGAGTGTGAATGTATTAGTTGCTGGATTGTAAATTTCAGCGTATTGAGCTGAATTATACCAGTTCCCAACAACTAACACCCGACCATCTTTAAGTGTTGCAGCTGTGTTAATGGTTCTTGCAATATTCATGCTTGCTCCAATAGTAAAACTACCGTTTGCAGGGTCATAAATTTCTGTTGAAGTGAGTTGTCCAACACCTAATGAAGATGAACAGCCTCCACCAATCAGATATTTACCATTAGATAGTTTCGCCATGTAAGACATGTCGCGAAAGTCATTTGTTGTAGATAAATCCCAGGTTTTTGTTATTGAATTATAAGTTTCAACAT
>CAIQOG010000511.1 GCA_903873355.1 uncultured Bacteroidales bacterium | reverse complement strand
TTGTTTTTTTACACAACTTAAATTGTGTTGCAAGGTTTCTTCATTCAGCAAATTTCGTTCAGCACTTTTCCCTGATGGATCGCCAACCATACCGCTAGCTCCACCAATTAAAGCAATGGGTTTATGTCCGGCTTTCTGAAAATGCAATAACATCATTATCTGAACTAGATTTCCAACACCAAGCGAATCAGAAGTTGGATCGAAGCCAATGTAACCGCTTACCATTTCTTTGTTTAGCAATTCTTCGGTACCTGGCATAATATCGTGTAGCATTCCACGCCATTTTAATTCTGCTACAAAATTTGTTTTACTCATGGTTGCGAAAATAATCCATTTGTCATTTATTTTTCTTTCTACTTCAGAATATGTTTTATATCAGTAGTTGAATTATCACAGATGAATATATTTGTGTTTATGAAAACGATTGGAATCATCCGTGAAGAAAAAAAGCCTTACGATTTCAGAACGCCTTTAACTCCGGTACAATGCATCGAGTTGATGCAAACATATCAGGATGTAAAAGTTGTTGTGCAGACTTCGCCTCATCGCTGTTTTAAAGATGAAGATTACATCAGTTTGGGAATAGAAGTGATGGAAGATATGAGTGGTTGCGATATTTTACTGGGAATAAAAGAAGTTCCCGTTTATCACCTCGTGGCCGGTAAAACCTATCTCATTTTTTCGCACACCATCAAAAAGCAATCATATAATATTAAGATGCTTCGCCACATTATCGAAAATAAAATTCGATTGATTGATTATGAAACTCTGGTTTGGGATTCGGGAAATCGCATTATTGGGTTTGGTCGCTTTGCAGGTATTGTTGGTTCACATTATGCATTTTTAATGTGGGGAAAAAGAAATGGTTTATATCAGATGAAATATGCCAACGAGTGTAAAGACATGAATGAACTTTACGCACAATACGAAGGTTTGCATTTTAAAAACATGAAAATTGTTTTATGTGGTGATGGACGTGTAGCTCATGGGGTGATGGAGTTTATGAAGAAACTTAAAATACATCATGTTACACCCGAAGAATTTTTAGAAAATGAATACGAAGAAGCTGTTTATGTTCAGCTTCGTTCAGAAGATTATTATGTAAGACGTGATGAACGGGAGTGGGATAAATCAGATTTTTATAAGCATCCCGAAGAATATGAAACACGTTTCGAACCTTATTATAAAGAAGCGGATTTATTGATTAATGCAGTGTTTTGGAAAGAAGGAATTGTTCCATTTTTTACCAAAGAGCAGATGAAATCGCGTGATTTTCGTATTCGTGTTATTTCAGATATTACCTGTGACATACCTGGACCATTACCAAGTACCATTAAAAGCACCACAATAGATAATCCTATTTATGGTTACAACCAACATTTGAATGCCGAAACGCAACCTTATCAAAAACCTTATATCGATGTTCAGGCTGTTGGGAATTTACCTTGCGAACTACCAGTTGATGCTTCGTTTGAATTTGGCGAGCAATTGTTGCGACATGTTTTACCAAATCTTTTAATTGAAGATAAGGGTGATATTATTAAAAATGCCACCATTGCCGAAAACGGCCACCTCACCGATAAGTACAAGTACCTTACCGATTATGTAACCTAAGTATTTTTAAGTAAACAAATTTTGATGTTGGTTTGTTGAATAAATTAATACATTTTTTTATTAACTCACTCATTAACCAACTCACTAACTCACAACTATTACATGGCAGGCGGCAGAAGAAATTTTAACAGCAACGGAAACTCAAAAGAAGAAACTCCAAAAGTAAAAGTAAACAAAGAAACTTTGCGGGAAGCGTTGGTGCTTTTCACTTACTTAAAACCATTTAAAGCTAAATTTATTTTAGCAATGATTTTCATTGCGCTTTCGGCATTTTCAACAAGTTTGTTTCCGTTTTTTTTAGGCAAGATGTTGGATGCTGCAGCACCTGGAGCTAGTTTGCCATCAATGGCAGGAACCGCAAACATGAGCTCTCAGCTTGGTTTTAGTTTTCGTACCGTGCAATGGAGTTTAAATACTTGCATCATTTTAATCTTTGCTCAATTATCGCTTCAAACAATCTTTTCTTACATGCGAGTATACTTGTTAACTGAGGTTGGCGAGAAATCATTATCAAACATGCGAAAAGATGTTTACTCAAAATTACTAAGCATGCCAATGAGTTTTTTTACAGAGAAAAGAGTAGGAGAGTTGAGCAACAGAATTTCATCTGATCTTTCGCAAATACAAGATGCAGTTTCACTAACTCTTGCTGAATTTTTGAGAGGAATTTTTACACTTATTATCGGATTGGCATTTATTTTTTGGATATCGGCAAAGCTCGCATTGGTCATGCTTTCGGTGGTTCCGGTTATTGCCATTTTAGCGGTTGTTTTCGGAATGCGCATTCGTAAAATGGCTCGCAAAGCCCAAGATCAATTGGCAGATAGCGGCACCATTGTTCAGGAAACTTTTCAGGGAATTACTATTGTTAAAGCTTTTACCAGCGAGTTTTATGAAATAAACCGTTATGCAAAAAGTGTGTATGCAGTTGTAAATACAGCCATTGCCAATGCTC
>CAIQOG010000510.1 GCA_903873355.1 uncultured Bacteroidales bacterium | reverse complement strand
GGTCGTAACCATGATGGTAAAATGACCATGCGCTACCTAGGTGGCGGACACAAGAAGAAATATAGAGTAATTGACTTTAAACGCAACAAAGACGGTGTTCCCGCAACAGTAAAATCAATTGAGTACGATCCGAATCGTTCGGCACGTATTGCGTTGCTTTATTATGCTGATGGGGAAAAAACATACATTCTTGCACCAAACGGATTGAAGGTGGATCAGATTGTTGTTTCAGGTGCTGAAGCGGCTCCCGAAGTTGGAAATGCACTGCCTTTGCAGAACATTCCACTGGGAACTATTATTCACAACATTGAATTACGCCCGGGACAAGGTGCCGCGATGGTACGCTCGGCAGGAACATTTGCCCAACTTACTTCCCGCGAAGAAAAGTATGCTATTATTAAATTGCCTTCGGGCGAGGTTCGCAAGATTCTTGCAACTTGTAAAGCTACTATCGGAAGTGTTGGCAATTCTGACCACGCATTGGAAAGATCAGGAAAAGCAGGTCGCTCACGTTGGCTTGGACGTCGTCCACGCGTTCGTGGTGTAGTTATGAACCCGGTTGATCACCCCATGGGTGGTGGTGAAGGCCGTTCTTCAGGAGGACACCCACGTTCTCGCAAAGGCTTGTTAGCTAAAGGGTACAAAACACGTGCTCCAAAGAAACAATCGAGTCAATATATTATTGAAAGAAAGAAAAAATAATCAGAAAACTAAGTAAATAATATGAGCCGTTCATTAAAAAAAGGACCATACATCTATCTGAAGCTGGAGAATAAAATTTTAGCCATGAATGAAAGCGGAAAAAAAACCGTAATCAAAACATGGGCTCGTGCTTCAATGATATCACCTGATTTTGTAGGTCACACAATTGCAGTTCACAATGGTAACAAGTTTATCCCCGTTTATGTAACCGAAAATATGGTAGGTCACAAGTTAGGCGAATTTTCACCTACTCGTAACTTCCGCGGTCACGGAGGTAAAAAGAAATAATCCATTGAAATTTTAAATCAGAAAAAATAAACATTTCAAGAAAATGGGTGCAAGAAAAAAAATATCAGCCGACGCAAGAAAAGAAGAAAATAAGACTCTTTACTTTGCCAAGCTCAACGGAGTTCCAACCTCACCACGCAAAATGCGCCTTGTGGCCGATATGATCCGTGGCATGGAAGTGAACAAAGCTTTGAGTGTACTGAAGTTTTCGTCTAAAGAAGCTTCAGGTAGATTAGAAAAACTGCTGAAATCAGCTATTGCCAACTGGGAAACCAAAACAGAGCAAAAAGCTGACAATGCAAATTTATATGTAAGTGGTATTGCTGTGGATTCAGCTACAATGCTAAAACGTTTACGCACAGCTCCTCAGGGACGTGGCTACCGTATCCGCAAACGCTCGAACCACGTAACTATATTCGTAGATAGCAAAAATACTAACGATAACCAAAATTAAATTGCTCGATGGGACAAAAAATTAATCCAATTAGTAACCGTTTAGGAATCATTCGTGGATGGGATTCAAACTGGTATGGCGGAAACAATTATGGTGATACCATACTTGAAGACCACAAAATCAGAAAATATCTCAATGCCCGTTTGGCAAAAGCAAGCGTATCGCGTATTGTTATCGAACGTACTTTGAAACTGGTAACTATCACTGTCTGCACAGCTCGTCCCGGTATCATTATCGGTAAAGGTGGTCAGGAAGTTGATAAACTGAAAGAAGAGTTGAAAAAAATTACTGACAAAGAAGTACAAATCAACATCTTCGAAATTAAACGCCCCGAACTGGATGCAGTAATCGTTGCAAACAACGTTGCTCGTCAGGTTGAAGGTAAAATCGCTTACCGCCGCGCTACCAAGATGGCAATTGCCTCTACTATGCGTATGGGAGCTGAAGGTATCAAAATTATGTGTTCAGGTCGTCTGAATGGTGCTGAAATGGCTCGCTCGGAAATGTATAAAGAAGGAAGAACCCCACTGCATACACTTAGAGCTGACATTGATTACGCTCATGCTGAGGCATTGACCAAAGTAGGGTTGATTGGTATCAAAGTATGGATTTGCCGTGGCGAAATCTATGGTAAAAAAGACTTAGCTCCAAACTTTACTGCTACCAAAGAGGCTTCTCGCGGTGGAGATCGTTACAACAACGACCGTGGTGATCGCAAAGATCGCAACGACCGTGGCGACCGTAAAGGTGGTTTTAAAAAGAGAAATAAATAACTGTTATAAATGAATTTGATTTAAGGAAATTATGTTACAACCTAAAAAAACAAAGTTCAGGAGACAGCAGAAGGGGCGCATGAAAGGAAATGCCCAAAGAGGTAATCAGTTGGCGTTCGGTTCTTTTGGAATAAAATCATTAGAGTCTAAATGGTTAACTGGTCGTCAAATTGAGGCCGCCCGTATTGCTGTAACCCGTTATATGCAACGTCAGGGTCAGATCTGGATTCGCGTATTCCCTGATAAACCTATCACGAAGAAACCTGCTGAGGTACGTATGGGTAAAGGTAAAGGTGCTCCCGAAGGATTCGTGGCTCCTGTTACTCCGGGTCGTATGTTATTCGAAGTAGAAGGCGTATCGTTTGAAATAGCAAAAGAAGCATTGCGCTTAGCTGCTCAAAAATTACCGGTAACTACAAAATTTGTAGTGAGACGCGATTATGATTTCACCTCTCAAAATGTGTAAGGAAAATGAAAACAAGAGAAATTAAAGAATTAAACAACAAAGAGATTCAGGAGCGCATGGATGCCGAAAACGAGCATTTGGTACGTCTTAAATTGAATCATGCCATTTCTCCACTCGATAATCCGTTGCAAATCAAAGAGGTTCGCAGAACTATCGCACGTCTTGCTACTGAGTTGCGTCAGAGAGAAATTAATCAATAAAATTCAGACCCCTGATGGAAACAAGAAATTTAAGAAAAGAAAGAACGGGTGTAGTATTCAGCAACAAAATGGATAAAACCATTACAGTGGCTGTAAAATGGAAAGAAAAACACCCTATTTACGGAAAATTCGTAAATAAGACTAAGAAATATCATGCTCATGACGAAAAGAACGAGTGCAACATTGGCGACACTGTACGCATTATGGAAACCCGTCCGCTGAGTAAATTAAAAAGATGGAGATTAACTGAAATTATCGAAAGAGTTAAGTAATTATGATACAGCAAGAATCAAGACTCATAGTAGCGGATAACAGTGGAGCGAAAGAAGCTCTTTGTATACGCGTATTAGGAGGTACAAGCAAACGCTACGCAACACTTGGCGATATCATCGTGGTGGCCGTGAAAAGCGTTATCCCTTCGGCCGATATCAAAAAAGGTATTGTATCCAAAGCGGTGGTTGTTCGTACCAAAAAAGAAGTTCGCCGTGCGGACGGTTCATACATTCGTTTCGACGATAACGCCTGTGTATTGTTGAACAATGCCGGTGAAATCCGCGGAAGCCGTATCTTCGGCCCGGTAGCTCGTGAACTGCGTGCTACTAATATGAAAATCATATCACTTGCACCGGAAGTGCTTTAATCTTCGAAAAAACAAACAGTGATGAGTAAATTACATATAAAAAAAGGTGATACCGTTTACGTGAATGCCGGTTCCAGCAAAGGAAAAACCGGTCGCGTGTTGGAAGTTCTTGTGAAAGAACAACGCGCAATCGTAGAAGGTGTAAATTTGGTCTCAAAGAGCACCAAGCCTAACGCGAAAAGTCCTCAAGGTGGAATAATCAAGAAAGAAGCATCTATTCATATTTCAAATTTGAATCCGGCAGAAGGTGGCAAACCCGTACGTGTAGGACGCAAATTGAATGCTGAAGGAAAATTAGTGCGTATTTCTAAAAAATCAGGAGGAGAGATTTAAGATGAATACAGCAAGTTTAAAACAAGATTACAGAGAACGTATCGTTCCGATCTTAATGAAAGAGTTTGGCTACACTTCAGTGATGCAAGCTCCTAAACTCGAAAAAATAGTTCTTAACCAGGGATTGGGAATAGCCGTTGCCGATAAAAAAATTATCGAAGTGGCTATCAACGAAATGACTACTATTACCGGTCAGAAAGCTGTTGCAACCATCTCTAAGAAAGATATTTCGAACTTCAAGTTGCGTAAAAAAATGCCTATCGGTGTTCGTGTAACATTGCGTGGCGAACGCATGTACGAATTCATGGAACGTCTTGTAAAAGTAGCGCTTCCACGTGTACGTGACTTCAAGGGTATTGAAAACAAACTGGATGGACGTGGAAATTATACACTCGGTATCACTGAGCAAATTATTTTCCCTGAAATCAACATTGACGCTATTTCCCGTATGTTGGGTATGAACATTACTTTCGTAACTACAGCTCAGACTGACGAAGAAGGTTTTGCTTTGTTGAAAGAATTCGGATTACCATTTAAGAAAAACTAATACATAGATATACAATGGCAAAAGAATCAATGAAAGCCCGTGAGGTTAAAAGAGCCAAACTGGTTGCTAAATACGCTGCAAAACGCGAAAAACTGATTGCTGAAGGAAACTATGATGGACTTCAGGCATTACCAAAAAATGCTTCACCAATACGTTTGCACAATCGTTGCAAAATCACCGGTCGTCCAAAAGGTTACATGCGTCAGTTCGGAATTTCACGTATACAATTCCGCGAAATGGCTTCGAACGGTTTAATCCCGGGAATCAAGAAAGCATCTTGGTAAATAATTAAATAGTAAATAATTAAATATTGTCCCGACAGTCGGGATCAATTTAAAAACAACAAATATGACAGATCCAATTGCAGATTATCTTACGAGATTGCGGAATGCTATCAAAGCCGGCCACCGTGTGGTTGAAATTCCAGCATCGAATTTGAAAAAAGAAATCACAAGGATATTGCATGAAAAAGGCTATATCCTTAACTACAAGTTTGTAGAAGATGGACCACAGGGCACCATTAAAATAGCTCTGAAGTATGATTCGGTTAATAAAGTTAACTCAATCAAAAAAATGATCAGAGTGTCAACTCCGGGTTTACGTCAATACGTAGGGCACAAAGATATGCCACGTGTATTAAACGGATTAGGAATTGCTATTCTTACCACTTCTAAAGGTGTGATGACCAACAAAGAAGCAGCCGACTTAAATATTGGTGGTGAAGTAATTTGTTACATTTATTAATAGGAGGAAAGAAGAATGTCAAGAATAGGAAAACAACCCATTAGCGTACCGGCAGGTGTAACAATTACCGTGCAGGATACTTTGGTTACCGTTAAGGGACCAAAAGGAACATTGACTCAGGAAATTAATCCAAATATCACTGTAACAGTTGAAGACGGCGTTTGTACGGTAACACGTCCGGATGACGAAAAACAAAATCGTGCATTCCACGGTCTTTATCGTTCGCTGATTTCAAATATGGTAGTTGGAGTTTCAGAAGGTTACAAAAAAACCATGGAACTTGTAGGTGTTGGTTACCGTGTATCCAATCAGGGTCAGGTTTTGGAATTTGCTTTAGGTTATACTCACAATATCTTTATGAGTTTACCTTCAGAAATAAAAATAGAAACCAAAAGTGAACGTAACCAGAATCCAATCGTAATTTTGGAAAGTTGCGACAAACAGTTGATTGGACAAGTTTGTGCCAAAATACGTTCGTTCCGCAAACCGGAACCTTACAAAGGAAAAGGTGTTAAATTTGCAGGTGAAGTACTTCGCCGTAAAGCAGGTAAATCTGCGGCTAAAAAATAATTTACGTAAACTTGTGAAATTATGTCAACAAATTTAGAAAGAAGAACAAGAATAAAAGCACATATTCGCCACAAAGTGAGCGGAACTGCCCAAAAACCACGCATGACTGTATTTAGAAGCAATACTCAGATTTACGCTCAATTAATTGATGACGTGAATGGTGTAACACTTGCAGCAGCATCTTCAGCTGGTTTGAAAGAAAAAGTAACTAAAATTGAACAAGCTGCTAAAGTAGGCGCATTGGTAGCTAAAGTTGCTAAAGAAGCCGGAATTACAGAAGTGGTATTCGACCGTAACGGTTATTTGTATCATGGTAGAGTTAAACAATTAGCTGACGCTGCTCGCGAAGCTGGTCTTAAATTTTAATCAAGTATGGCAACAAATATGAATAAAGTAAAATCGACCAACGATTTGGAATTGAAAGACAGATTGGTAGCTGTTAACCGTGTAACCAAAGTTACAAAAGGGGGACGTACTTTCAGCTTTTCAGCAATCGTAGTGGTTGGAAATGAGGATGGAATTGTAGGTTGGGGACTTGGTAAAGCAGGCGAGGTAACTGCTGCTATTGCTAAAGGAACTGAAGCTGCCAAGAAAAACTTGATTAAAGTACCATTGTTGAAAGGAACTATTCCTCACGAACAAATTGCAAAATTTGGTGGTGCTCAGGTATTTATCAGCCCTGCTTCACATGGTACCGGAGTAAAAGCCGGTGGTGCTATGCGTGCAGTACTCGAGAGTGTTGGTGTAACTGACGTTTTGGCTAAGTCAAAAGGTTCATCAAATCCTCACAACCTTGTAAAAGCTACTATTGTGGCGCTAAGCGAATTACGCGATGCCCAGATGGTTGCTCAAAACAGAGGCGTTTCGCTTGATACAGTGTTTAACGGATAAATCGATAAAATTATGGCAACAATAAAAATTAAACAAGTTCGCAGTAAAATCAAATCTCCAAAAGATCAGAAACTGACTTTGGAAGCAATAGGTTTGAAAAAAATGCAAGCCGTAGTTGAACACGAAGCTACTCCACAAATTTTGGGAATGGTGGCTAAAGTGAAACACTTGGTAGAAGTGATCAAATAAAATTATTCTAAGATTCTTTAATAAAAAGATAAAAAAACTATTCGTATGAATTTAAGTAATTTAACCCCAGCAGCAGGTTCAACTTTTACCAGAAAAAGAATCGGTCGTGGTACCGGATCAGGATTAGGTGGAACTTCTACTCAAGGGCACAAAGGACAAAAATCACGTTCAGGATATTCCAAAAAAATCGGTTTTGAAGGAGGTCAAATGCCTATTCAACGCCGTTTGCCTAAATTCGGATTTAAGAACGTAAACCGTGTTGAATTTAAAGCTATCAATCTGGATACTTTACAACTTCTTGCTGAAACTAAGAAACTGACTAAAATCGGTTTAGTTGAGCTTAGAGAAGGAGGTTTTCTTTCAAAAACTGCTTTGGTGAAGATTTTGGGTAAAGGTGTTTTGAGTGTGAAAATTGATGTTGAGGCCAACGCGTTCTCAAAATCAGCTGAAGAGGCTATTGTAGCCGCAGGTGGAACTATAGTAAAACTATAACAGACCATGAAGAAACTCATAGAAACACTTCAAAATATCTGGAAGATTGAAGATCTCCGTAGCCGATTGCTTACAACCGTTTTGCTTGTATTGATTTATCGCTTTGGTTCTTTCATCGTTCTTCCCGGTATTGATCCGGCAGCTCTTACTGCTTTGAAGTCGCAAACACAGGGTGGTTTGCTGGCCTTGCTGGATATGTTTTCGGGTGGTGCTTTTCACAATGCATCGGTATTTGCACTTGGAATTATGCCGTACATTTCGGCCTCTATTGTTATTCAGCTGCTAACCATTGCTGTTCCGTATTTTCAGAAAATGCAGCGTGAGGGCGAAAGTGGTCGTCGTAAAATGAATCAATATACCCGTTACCTAACTGTAGGTATCTTGTTATTACAAGGTCCAACGTATCTGGTAAACCTTAGTGTACAGCTTGCTCAGGCAGGTTCAGCTATGCCGGGTGGGATTTGGTTTACTATATCATCTACACTTATTTTGTGTGGTGGAAGTATGTTTGTTATGTGGCTTGGTGAGCGTATCACGGATAAAGGTATCGGAAACGGTATATCATTTATCATTCTGGTAGGTATCATTGCCCGTTTCCCCGGAGCTTTCGTACAGGAATTCGCCTTGCGTAAAGATGGTGCGGGAGGTTTGGTTATGTTCCTCGGTGAACTTATCATACTTCTGTTAGTTATTGCTGCCTCAATTTTGTTGGTGCAGGGAACTCGCAAAATTCCGGTACAATATGCAAAACGAGTGGTTGGCAACAAACAATACGGTGGTGTACGTCAGTACATTCCTTTGAAAATAAATGCTGCAGGTGTAATGCCTATCATTTTTGCGCAGGCAATTATGTTTATTCCAATTTCAATTGTTGGATTCTCTAAATCGGAATCAATGCGTGGATTTATTGGTGCATTTATGGATAACAACGGATTTTGGTACAATCTTGTATTTGGTCTTTTGATTGTGGTATTTACGTATTTCTATACGGCAATTACTATCAATCCAACTCAAATGGCTGAAGAAATGAAACGTAACAATGGATTTATTCCGGGTATCAAACCGGGTAAACGTACGGCTGAGTACCTTGATGAAATCATGTCACGTATAACTTTGCCGGGATCTATATTCCTTGCTTTAGTTGCTATTATGCCTGCTTTTGCAAAAATTATCGGTATAAATCAGGGGTTTGCATCATTCTTCGGTGGAACATCACTGCTTATTTTAGTGGGTGTTGTACTTGATACACTGCAGCAAATTGAAAGTCACCTGTTAATGCGTCATTACGACGGATTGCTAAAATCGGGACGTATTAAAGGACGTACCGGTAGCGCAGCAGCCTATTAATTTTGAAAGGAATGATTTTTTTGAAATCTGACGAAGAAATTGAATTGCTTCGTATCAGTAATCAAATAGTAGCTAAAACGTTAGCTGAACTTGCAAAACTTATTCAACCGGGTGTAAGCACCGAACAGCTTGATAAAGTGGCGTATGAATTTATAAAGGATAATGGGGCTGTACCGGGTTTTCTTGGTTACAGCGGTTACCCGAAATCAATTTGTACTTCAGTCAACGAACAGGTTGTGCATGGAATCCCTTCTGAAAAAGTGTTTCTGGAAGACGGAGATATAATTTCGGTGGATTGCGGAGTTTACAAAAATGGCTTTCACGGAGATTCTGCTTATACATTTTGTGTGGGTGATGTGAAACCGGAAATTGTTGACTTATTGCGTACAACTAAGGAATCGCTTTACAAAGGTATTGAGCAGAGCCAGGAAGGTCGCCGACTCGGGGATGTGGGTAATGCCATTCAAAGTCATTGTGAAGCTCGTGGTTACTCGGTAGTTCGCGAAATGATCGGACATGGTGTAGGTCGCAACCTGCATGAAGCTCCTGAAGTTCCGAACTATGGTCGCAAGGGAAACGGTGTAATGCTGAAATCGGGAATGACCATTGCTATTGAGCCTATGATAAACATGGGCAGCCGCAATCTGGTATTCGAGAAAGATGGATGGACAACCCGAACAATTGACCGTAAACCTTCGGCGCATTTCGAGCATTCGATTGCCATAAGGCGCGGTAAAGCGGACATTCTGTCAAGTTTTGAATATATAGAACAGGTTTTAGGTAATAAAGCAATTTAAATTAAGTTACAAGTTGGTAGTTTTTAGTCGGTAGTAAATGTAAATGAATCTATCGAAAGGAAATTATAAAATTGTAAATTGTAAATTAAAAAATGGCCAAGCAAACAGCAATTGAACAAGACGGTAAGATAATCGAAGCATTATCGAATGCCATGTTTCGTGTAGAGTTGGAAAACGGTCACGTGATTACAGCTCATATCTCCGGTAAAATGCGTATGCATTATATCAAAATTTTACCCGGCGATAAAGTAAAGGTTGAAATGTCGCCTTACGATTTGTCAAAAGGCAGAATATCATTTAGATACAAATAAAACACAATAAATATTTTCATTATGAAAGTAAGAGCATCAGTAAAAAAGCGCACGGACGATTGTAAAATAGTTCGTAGAAAGGGTCGCTTGTATGTTATCAACAAAAAGAATCCTAAGTTTAAACAACGTCAAGGTTAATTTAATTTTTAAGAAAAATAGTTTATGGCTATAAGAATTGTCGGAGTAGATTTACCCCAGAACAAACGTGGGGAAGTTGGATTGACTTATATCTACGGAATAGGTCGCAGTAGTGCAAAAAAGATTTTAGAATCGGCCGGTGTTGATGTCGACATCAAGGTTAAGGACTGGACTGACGACCAAGCAGCTAAAATCCGCGAAATCATTGGTGCCGGGTTTAAGGTAGAAGGCGATCTTCGTTCGGAAGTGCAATTGAACATCAAACGTTTGATGGATATCGGTTGCTACCGTGGGGTACGTCACCGTATCGGCCTCCCATTGAGAGGACAAAGTACGAAAAATAACGCTCGTACACGTAAAGGTAAAAAGAAAACAGTTGCTAACAAGAAAAAAGCAACTAAATAAGGTTTAACTGTTAGCGAATTTTAGAAAAGCTAAATAATTTATCAAAATAATATGGCAAAGAAAACAGTTGCAGCCAAGAAAAGAGTCGTTAAAGTAGACGGTGTAGGTCAATTGCACGTACATTCTTCATTTAATAACATTATTGTTACACTTACCAATGGCGACGGACAGGTTATTTCCTGGTCATCAGCAGGTAAGATGGGATTCCGCGGCTCAAAGAAAAACACTCCGTATGCAGCACAGATGGCTGCTCAGGATTGCTCAAAGGTAGCATTCGATTTGGGCTTAAAAAAAGTAAAAGCCTACGTAAAAGGTCCGGGTAACGGACGTGAATCAGCTATACGTACCGTTCATGGTGCAGGAATTGAAGTAACCGAAATTGTTGACGTTACACCACTTCCACACAACGGTTGTCGTCCTCCAAAACGTCGTAGAGTATAATTCATCTCCATCGCAGAGGGACCTTTCGGAAATAAGAATTTGATTGCATCTAAACCTCTCAGCAATCGCGGCTGTGAAATTTTTCGAGCGGTAAAAGCGTGTGGAACACATAACAATTAAAAAAAAATAAAAAATAAACAATGGCAAGATATATTGGACCAAAGTCAAGAATAGCACGTAAATTCGGTGAAGCTATTTTCGGACCAGACAAAGTATTGTCTAAAAAGAATTATCCTCCCGGACAACACGGTCAGGGTCGTCGCAAAAAAACATCGGAATACGGTATTCAGTTGCGCGAAAAACAAAAAGCTAAATATACTTATGGTGTGTTGGAAAAACAATTCCGCAACATGTATGAAAAGGCTCAACGTACTAAAGGTGTAACCGGTGAAGTATTGTTACAATTACTTGAATCACGTTTGGATAACATCGTTTTTCGTTTAGGATTTGCTCCTACACGCTCAGGAGCCCGTCAGTTGGTAAGCCATAAACACATTACCGTTGATGGTAAAGTAGTAAACATTGCTTCATATCATGTACGTGCTGGTCAGGTGATTGCAGTTCGTGAAAAAGACAAATCAATGGAAGTTATTGCAGCTTCGTTGAATGGTTTCAACCACAGCAAATACCCATGGATTGAATATAACGCTGCAAGCTTGTCGGGAACATACCTGCACATCCCTGAGCGCGAAGATATCCCTGAAAATATCAAAGAACAATTAATCGTTGAGTTATACTCTAAATAATAAGTGAAACCATGGCTATATTAGCATTTCAAAAACCTGAAAAGGTAATCATGTTGGAAGCTGACGCTTTTCAAGGCAAATTTGAATTTCGTCCTTTGGAACCCGGTTACGGTATTACAATCGGTAATGCTTTACGCCGAATCCTGTTGTCTTCACTCGAAGGTTTCGCTATCACTTCAATAAAAATTGAAGGAATAGATCATGAGTACTCAACTATTCCGGGTGTGATTGACGACGTTACCAACATTATTCTGAATTTGAAACAGGTACGTTTCAAACAGATTGTTGAAGATATCGAAAATGAAAAAGTAACTATCAACGTTAACGGTGCTGCAACATTTAAAGCCGGCGATATCGGTAAGTATTTTACTGGCTTTGAGGTGTTGAACCCAAAACTGGTTATTTGTGAACTTGACCCAACAGCTAACTTCACAATTGATATTACTGTAAACAAAGGTCGCGGTTATG
>CAIQOG010000509.1 GCA_903873355.1 uncultured Bacteroidales bacterium | reverse complement strand
TTAGTAAATTTAATTTAGATGTTATTTTATTTATAGTTTTTTCTGTTAATGGTTTCACACCTAAAGATGTATTTATCTCAATACTATCTTTTATTAGCCGTTCAAATTTGTCGCTATCTTTATAAATGTCAGAAGATAATAATTTATGCAAGTCACTGTTCTTATTTGTTGCCATCCCCATAACTTGCGCAAAAGTTTTGCCTAAGTTTTTAGCGATTACCCTGAAAAGGTTTATCCTGAAGGTAAGAGTACTAAATGTTTTAACACTTGCGAAGATTCTAAACTCTATATAATTACCCCGCATTCGGATACTTTGGAACTTATCCCCACTACCTTTTAAGACATCTATTTTTTTGCCTTTGCAATAACTGTTACTTAATCTCTTTTTATACATAGCGTAAATCAGGGGAATAAAACCAGCGCATAAATCCAATAATTCACTATCTGTTTTCCCTTCCATGCTAAACCCAATATGGCCGCCTGCACCGTCTACATTTTCGATATCACAAAACTTTTTTAATTCTAATATACGTGAATCTGTTTTTCTACTTAATAGATTATAGACAGGAGTTTTCAACTCAAATCCATCACTCACAGAGCTATCTTTTTCTAATACAGCCCCTGTATTAATGTAAATATCTTGTTTATCAAAATCGAAACTAGGCATTTCGCCTTTTTCTATTTCAACACCGAACCCGAAAATTTGCGATTCATCTTCTTTATCATCATCCATAAAGCACTTCTCTTTAGGGCCTGATCCGTACCCCCACAAAGTATTTTCTTCTTCAGGGTATAAATGACAGGATCCGTCACTCTCCCAATAATAAACATCTCCAGAATAATACCATTCCCCTTCATCATCTACATAAGAGCAGTAATCAATATGCTCATAATCACCGTTATGCAGACATACTATATCATTTTCCCCAATATACTTAATAACATAGTATTTTCTATTAACGTAAGTGCAGTTATCCTCACTTGTCACTACCACCTCACCCCCTTTACCTAAGGCGCAAACATGGTGCCCTGTTTTGTAACATTCATCTATATCATCATAAAAAAATGAATCAGAATCATTTTCACAGTGGTAATATTCTGAATTTATTTCAATACAGTCGCTAAACAGGGCAAAATAGAGCGAATCTGTATAAATTACATCTCCTTTACTTTCATGCCAATTTCCTGGTAAATAATCGTTTGCTATGCTTTTACGCATAGCTGTAATAAACTGTGTTAAATTTTGTGGTTTCATTTTGGAGCGGTTTAATTGGTTTGAAAATTTAAAGGGAAAATTAATAGGTAAGATAAGTTTGAATTAAATAATAAGCTATTAAGGAAGCCGAAAGGGTGAGAGACATAAATAAAGCCTCAGAAAATGTAATTTGTTTAATGGTGTTCATATTGTTGGTTTAGTTAATTGGTTATTTGTAGAGTATATTACTAATATTGTGCCAAAGTATAAAAATAATACAAAATAATATTAAAACTCAACAACAGTAAGGT
>CAIQOG010000508.1 GCA_903873355.1 uncultured Bacteroidales bacterium | reverse complement strand
GTTGGTACAGGAAAAATAATTACAGTGAATGGCTATACTCCACCTACTTCAAATTATACAGTCGTTTCTCCAACCCTGACAGCGGATATAACTCCAAAAGCATTGAGCATTAATGGTTTGACTTGTGAAAATAAACAATACGACGGTAATAATCTGGCTGCATTTACCGGCACTCCAACTTATTCAGGACTTGTTAACGATGAGAGTTTTGAAGTTTCAGGCACTCCTGTGGCAACTTTTGAAAATACTTTGGTTGGTACAGGAAAAATAATTACAGTAAATGGTTATACTCCACCTACTTCAAATTATACAGTAGTTTCTCCAACCCTGACAGCGGATATAATTCCAAAAGCATTGAGCATTAATGGTTTGACAGGTGAAAACAAACAATATGATGGTAATAACTCGGCTTCATTTACTGGCACAGCATCTTATTCCGGTTTTGTAAACGATGAGAGTTTTGAAGTTACAGGGACTCCGGTGGCAACTTTTGAAAATGCATCCGTTGCAAATGGAAAGATAATAACTGTAAATGGCTTTAATTCCCCTACAACTAATTATACAGTAATTGCACCGAATCTGACAGCGGATATAACTCCTATAAATGCAATTGTTAGTTCTTCCGGGAGTATAGGTTCATCAGATTTACTTCCGGGTACTGATCTTACAGTTTTACCTGCTGTGCGTTTGAATATTGACCGAAATTCTACAGTTCATTCAATTACAGTAAATCCTGGTGGGGAAATGACATTGGAACAGGATATTATTCTAAACACCGGAGCGCTGACACTTCAGAGTGATGCAACCGGTTCTGCCACTTTTGTGGATAATGGTGGCATCCTGAATGCAACTACAACCAACGTTCAGCAATATATGACCGCAGGACGAAACTGGTATATTAGTAGTCCGGTTGCCGGAGGTTTGAGCAGCACATTTAATGCGGTAAATAATGCAAATACGGTTTGTTGGTATGATGAAATACATGGCAATAGTACTCCATGGCAATATATTACGGATAATATTTCTACTCTTGATGTTATGAAAGGATATGTGATCAGTATGGCTGCCAGTGGTCCGGTAACATTTATAGGTACAATCAATACAGGTACTCAATCTATTAACCTAAGCCGAACTCCCGGTCAGAATAAAGAAGGATTTAATCTGGTAGGCAATCCATATCCTTCTTATCTCGATTGGAATCAAATATCTAAAAACAAAATTCTGTCAACAATCTGGTATCGTACAAAAACACAGGGTGGAGCTTATACCTTTGATACTTACAATGCTACCGGTGGTATGGCTATTGCTAACGGAACGAAACCTGTGTCGAACTTAATTCCACCAATGCAGGCTTTCTGGGTACGCGTTGAACCTGGGGAAACTCAGGCAACCCTGTCAGTCGATAATACAAATTGTACCCATCGCGATAATGTCAATAATGGTTTCAAATCAAAAGCATCTGTAAATACCACTCAGCCTGTATTACGATTGCAGATTTCGAATGGTATCAACTCTGATGAAACAATTATTTATTCCAATACTGAAGCTTCAAACGATTATGATGGATATGATTCGCCTAAAATGTTTGACGATTCAGCTGAGTTAGCTGAGATTTTTACAGTAACCGGTAGTGAAAATGTAGCTATTAATGGGTTGAATACCATTCCGTATGATACTGAAATTCCAATCGGATACTCAACTCTGACATCAGGAAGTTTCAGTTTAAAAGCTTCTCAGATAAGCAATTTTGTCGAGGGTACTCAGATTATTCTGAAAGACTATCTTGATATAAATAATCCTGTTATAGTTTCTTTGAATGATAGCAGTTATTCATTTATTTCAGATTCAACAAGTTTTAATGTAAGCCGGTTTACTCTGTTATTCCATGAAAAATCGGTAACAACGGGAAGTAATGTCGCAGGTAAGGGTAATGTCTGGATTTCCAACAATTCCAATGGGCAGTTAATTATACATGTTGCTGAGAATGGAGAAACATCGGTGCAGGTTTACAATGCAATCGGACAGAGGGTAGTTTCAAAAAATTTGAAATCAAATAATTGTGTTTTAGATAACCATTTTATTCCGGGAATATATACAATTGTTCTGACTAATTCAGGCAAATACACTTCTGCCAAATTGATAATTAAATGATAAAAAATGCATAAATATTGTGGAAATGAAAAAAACAAATATCTTTGCATTTTATTTTGGAATACTAAAAACAAAATACTATGACGGCAAGAACCAAAAAACAAACGTACACTGCACCCCTAACGGAGCGCATTGAACTCGACAATGAGATTGCACTTCAGTTGGAATCACAACCGCCAAAGGCACCGGGGGAAGCACATTTACAAGCTCCGGAGTACATGAGCAACGATCCGTTTAAAACGAATCAGGCATAACAAAAAACCACGATATTATTCGTGGTTTTTTGTTATTGTGCTTTTAAGTAATTTGAATTGAACAATTTTGCCAAAGAATTGCATGATTTTTATCTGAAAGAATGGCTCCACAATATATCTTTGAAAAACTATAAATTATAAGAAAAAATCACAGTGATAATTTAAATTCGAATTGTATAATTAACAATATCATAAGTGTTTCATTTGCTAATATGAAGAAAATAAATAACAATAAAAAAACGTACACAAAAGATCAAAGTTTAAATAAACAGGTTTTGTTGTCTTTGCTCGGTACTGTACTTCTTATTACTTTTATTATATATTCAAAAGTAATAAATTTCAATTTATTGTGTTCGTGGGATGATTCCGGGTACATTAGCAATAACTATGATATTCAATATTTTGGTTGGGAAAACCTGAAAAACTTATTTTCAGGTTTTTATGTTTGTAACTATCAGCCATTAACCATGCTGCTTTATGCAATTGAATCAAAAATTGTAATAGAATCTGTATCCGTTTACCATTTAGCCAATATATTTCTGCACTTAATAAATAGTTATCTGGTATTTCTGTTAATTAAAAAGCTTTCTCCACAAAACCATATTGTTGCTCTGATTACTGCAGTGTTTTTTGCAGTTCATCCAATGCATGTAGAATCCGTTGCCTGGGTTTCGGAACAAAAGGATTTACTTTACTCGTTTTTCTTTTTATTAGCTCTGATTAAATATACTGAATACTCGAAAGAGATTGGCCAGAAAAAATACCTGATTTATTGTTTTGTTTTATTTGTGATGTCCTGTATGAGCAAATCGGCCGCAGTAATTTTGCCATTGATTTTGTTGCTCATTGACTACTATCAGAGTCGTAAAATTTCATTACTTTTATTTGTTGAAAAAATCCCCTTTTTTTTAGTTTCTGTTCTTTTTGGAATAGTAGCCATTCATTCTCAACAATCTGCTATACAGGAAATGGCACCTGATATGAGTTTGATTGAACATGTCTCAATAGTATCCTATTCATTTATTGCCTATCTGTTTAAAGCCCTCATTCCGGTTCATCTTTCTGCTATTTATCCCTATCCTGCTGAAATTGGTAAAAGTGCTTTGCCACTTTTCTATTATTTGTCTATAATATTGTTGATAGGTTTGATCGTTTTTGTATGGTATTCAAAACGCCTTCGTCTGGGTAAAGTTGTTATTTTCGGATTCCTGTTCTTTACCATAAGTATTTTTCTTGTTTTGCAAATATTGCCTGTAGGTGGAGCAGCTATGGCTGACCGTTACACCTATATACCCTATATCGGTATCTTTTTTATACTTGGGAAATTAGTTGAACATTTATCAGCTTCTCATCACCTGAAAAAAATAAAAACATATAGCTTATTCTTTTTAGTTGTTATGTTTTCTGCTTTTGTATTTCAAACAAATATGCGAACTGAATCCTGGGAAAATGATGAAATACTTTTTTCTGATGTTATCGATAAGTTTCCTGAATGTAAAATGGCATATTTAAACAGAGGGGTTTACCGACAATCCATTAAAAATTATCAGGCTGCAATAGATGACTACAATAAAGCATTACAAATTTATCCTGAGTATGATATGGCATATAATAACAGAGGTTTTTTAAAAAAAGAACTTAAAGATTATAAAGAGGCAATTCTGGACTTTAATCTCGCCATTAAATCCAACCCGAAATTTTCGTTAGCATACTATAACAGAGGTATTTCAAAACAAGCATTAAATGATTCTCATGGAGCAATTTCTGATTATTCAAATGCTATTAAGTTACAGCAGGACAATTTTTGTGCATATACAGATAGAGCTGTGTCAAAATGTACGCTGAAAGATTTTAAAGGAGCTATTATTGATTTAAATATCGCTATTGAATATCAGCCAAAATATTTTCAGGCATTTATAAACAGAGGTATTGCAAAATGTGCAATTGGTGATTTAAATGGAGGCATTGTTGATTTTGACAAATCAATTGAAATAAATCATAAAAATGCTGATGCTTTTAATAACAGGGCGATAGCCAACTATAATTTAAAAAACTACCAGAAAGCAATTGACGACTGGGATATGGCCATTCAAATAAATCCCGATTTTACTCAGGCTGTTCAAAACAGAAACTATGTTAAGTCGATTTTTGAAAATGCCTCAAAATGAATAGAGACTTGAAAAAGTATAATATTCTGTTTCTCAAAATATATTGTTAATTCATAAGGTTTTGGTTTTGTGTACGATTTTGTTTATAAAATGCATAATTTTTATATCGCGTAATACATAATTAAAATAATTTTGCTTCATTAATTAAAGAAAAATCTAATTAATTGCAGAAATATATAATAATCTATTACCATTTATCAAAAATGCCAATCATGAAACAAATCAACGATTTTTTAAGAAAAAAAACAAATCAACTCAGTTCTTTCTTTGGACTCTCTTTATTTGTAATGTGTGCTTTTTTATTCGTAAGTAATTCATTAACTGGTCAAACAGTTGTAACGTTATCAACAGGTACAAGCTGGACTTGTCCTGCAGGAGTAACTTCTATACAAGTAGAATGTTGGGGTGCAGGCGGAGGAAGTGGTGGTACATCTACAAATACAGCTAGAGCAGGTGGAGGTGGCGCAGGTGGCGGGTATGTGCAAAACACTACTGTAGCAGTCACACCAGGTGATTCATATACATATTCAATTGGAGCAGGTGGAACCCCAGGTGGCTCAGGATCTACAGGTGCTGCTGCCGGTAGTGGAGGTAATACTACTATCACTATTGGAGCAACTATTATAAGAGCTACTGGTGGTGGCGGTGGTGGAAATGCAACTAGTACAAGTGTGCCAACTAATTGCGGTACAGCAGGTGTTGGTTCATCAGCTTCAAATATAGGCTATTCAGGTGGATTTAATTATTCAGGTGGTAATGGTGCACCCGGAGTTGCAGGTGTACGAAGTGGTGGAGGTGGCGGTGCTGCCGGAAGTAATGGCGTTGGTGGTGCAGCAAGTACTTCAGCTGCAACCGGAGGTGTTGCCGGAACTGGTGGTGCAAATGGTGCTGTCGGAATTTCTACCGGAAACGCAGTTGTTGGAACTGCTCCCGGTGGTGGAGCAAGTGGTGGATATGGCAGTAGCAAAACTGGTGCTGTCGGTGGTGCCGGTCGTATCGTAATTACATACTCAACCGGACCAGCAGCTCCTTCCGTTACTACAACTGCATCTACTTCACTTTCATCGACAGGTGCTACAATGAATGGAAATATAACTGCTGATGGTGGTGCTTCAATTACTGATCGTGGGTTTTGTTATAAAACTTCTAGTGCTGTACTGATTACTGATAATTTTACTTCTGAAACAGGTACTTCTACAGGTACTTATTCAAAAGCCTTTACCGGTTTATCTGTCAATACACAATATTTTTGTAAAGCATACGCTACTAACTCTGTGGGAACAACACTCAGTTCAACTGAGATAAGTTTTTATACTCTGGCAGACGTTCCGGATGCTCCAACGCTTAGTGCTGCTTCACAAACCTATATGAGTGTTGCTGTGAATTCATCTACAAATCCTGTTACAACACAATATGCGATTTATGAAACATCGACAAGCAAATTTGTACAGGCCGATGGAACATTAGGTGCAAGTGCTGTTTGGCAAACTGCTGCCAACTGGGGTACTAAAACAGTAACCGGATTAACTGCACTTACTTCCTATACTTTTGAAGTGAAAGCACGCAATGGTGCAAATACTGAAACAGCTTATGGTTCCACTGCAAGTTTGTCAACACTGCCAAATACTTCTCCTACATTGTCGGTAGGTGCTATTACAGCTTTTGGAAGTCAATGTATTAATACTACTTCAGGTCCAAATAGTTTTACAATTACCGGAGCAAACTTAACTACTGATGATGTTACAATTGCTGCTTTATCAGGTTATACTTACTCAACTACTTCGGATGGAACCTATACAACGACATTAACGCTAACACAAGCCGGTGGCAGTCTTAGTCAGGATGTATTTGTAAAATTTACTCCGGTTGCAGTTCAATCTTATGATGGAAATATAGCAATAAGTGGTGGTGGTGCAACTTCATTGAATCGTTCTGTAACTGGTTCGGGAATAAATACAGCTGCTACTGTAACTACAACCAGTCCGGCAACTTCGATTACAGTTTCTACCGTAACTTTGGGTGGAAATGTAACTGATGCAGGTTGCCAAGCTGTTACAGCAAGAGGAATTTGTTACGGAATAACTTTAAATCCTGATTTGACTGGGAGTTTTACAGCTGAATCAGGTACTACAGGTGTTGTTTCAAGTAATATTACCGGATTGCTGCCCAATACATTGTATCATTTCAGAGCTTATGCTACCACAACTGCCGGAACAAGTTACGGAAGTGATGTTACATTTACTACAGCAGGATTAATAGCACCGGTTGCAAATGAAGCTTCAGATACTTTATGGGACGCTTTTACCGCAAATTGGGGTGCAGTTGATGGTGCAACATCCTATTTGTTAGATGTAAGTACAAATTCTAATTTTGCAACAACAATTTTAAGCGAAGATTTCTCTAAATGCACACCTACTACTTCTACTGATTTTTCTGCTAATATAGGTACAACTACTTATATGCAAACAACCGGTTGGTCAGGATCTAAACTTTATATTTCTACTGTTGGTAAAATTAGAATTCAACAAACTTCAGGAACTGCCGCAGTTGGATATTTAACAACCCCTACAATGGATTTATCGGGAAATGGAGGTAAGGCAACAGTCAGTTTTGATTGTAATATGGCTTCTGGAAGTAATCAATCACCGGTAACAGTTTCTTTATCAACAGATAATGGAGCTACTTTCCCAACAATACTTGGAACCATTAGTTTGGCACCATTAGTGCAAACAACCTATTCGTATAATATTACT